>DAOVDL010000084.1 GCA_030669485.1 Candidatus Bathyarchaeota archaeon | reverse complement strand
GTTAGATCACCTTTCGCTCTTCTCTGCACGTTCACCTCATGCCTGTCAAGGATGAGGTGACTTTTCTCCACAAACTCGTTGACCAACGCTGCTGCAACCCGTGCCCCTTCACTGTCCTCCATAGGGGTGCAACGTTCAAGCTTCATCTCCACCTTGGCTTTAGCTACACCTAGACCTCCAACCCTTGAGTAGGCTGGATCCATGTTAGTTATCTGCCCAGAGAGCTTTCCATCTCTACGCTTAATAACCAACGCACACCGGTGGGCTACCGTGCTTTTGAGGATGAAGTCTGCAGGAGTTGAGGTTAATTTGAGCTGGCTGTTTACTGCCGTCGTTAGGGCAGCTGCCTCGGCTGAGGTTACGTTCCTCCCAGCTCTACGGTCAACTATCCTGTCCCCCTCTCCAAGAGTGGCGTAGTTGCATCTTATAGCCAGGTCTCCATCTTCCATCTCCAATCCCGCCCCATATGACTCTAATGGGCCTCTGCCCGTGTAGTACTGGAAGGGGTCGTAGCCAAGGATGCTTATCACAGCGGCGTCAGATTCAGGGGCTATGCCCTCCTTTATCGGGTACATGAGACCGGTTCTGCCCTTTCGGGCCAAGTCGTCCATATGCGGGGTCTCTGCTGCTTCTAGAGGGGTTTTACCATCCAACTCGGGGCCAGGTAGGTCTCCGAGGCCATCTAATACTATGTAGAGAAGTTTTCTCACCTGTGACAATCTCCTAACAGTAAGCCTTGATGCTCAGGCTTCTGAACAGTATATTTATCAGCGGGGAATTTAAAAGCGCACCCGTCACCTTGGTTTAAAGATAAATAGCGGTACTGCTCTAACACGTTTACTGCTTCAGATGGAGAGCTAATATGAAGGCCAGGGTTCACGTCTTCGTTAGCGGCAGGGTTCAGGGGGTCTTCTTCAGATGGGAGACCCAGAGAGCTGCGGAGGCGAGCGGCGTCAAGGGTTGGGTCAGAAACCTTGAGGACGGTAGGGTTGAAGCTGTCTTCGAAGGTGAGGAGAGGGATGTGGCTCGGGTAGTTGACTTCTGTAGACATGGCCCCCCTCTAGCCGATGTGAATAAAGTTGAGTTTTCAGAGGAGAAGTATACGGGGGAGTTAAAGGGCTTCAACGTGTTACATTGACGCTGAATGCTTTACCATGCACAAGTAAAACAAGCGGAATAGCTGTGGTGAAATGTTAAATCACTATTCTACATTACCCTCATAGTGAGGAGGATGAGGGGTTATGCCTGTAACGTGGACTGTGAGGAACATAATGACTAGGGACATACTCTCGGTGGATAGTGAAACTAGCGCCAACGACGCCATTGCTCTTATGGCTGAGAAGGATGTAGGGGCTCTCGTCGTCACTAGGGAGGGAAAGCCCGCTGGAATAGTGACGGAGAGGGATATCATCAAGAAATGTGGCCGCGAAGGCAGCTATAAAGGGGTTGAGGTCGGCCAGATCATGAGTGAACCACTCATCACCATTAAGGGAGATGCTACCGTAGGGGATGCTGCTTGGTTGATGTCTGATAAGAACATAAGGCGGTTACTGGTCACAGAGAAAGGCGAGATCAAGGGGATAGTAACTGGCAAGGATATAATGAGAGAGATCCTGGCGGTCTTCAAGAACCTGTTGACCACCGCTAAAGCCACTGAACTGCTGTAACACCGCACCTTTGAAGGGGTGGTAAGGGCGTCTACTTCCAGAGCTCCTCCTCAGAGCCTGTCTTAGGGTTCCAAACCTTCCGCTCCATCTCCCCCTTCTCCGCAACTATGAGAAGAGAACGGCTTGACGGCTTCAAGGGTATGATGAAGAACTCCTGAACATTCCCGTCCCCATCCATCAGACAGAGCTTCCTCTTCCTATCAGCAATCCTGCCGGTCTCAGAGTTCAGATACCGGTACATTACGTATCTTCCCTTGGAGTCAAGCCCCCGAACCTCAAGCCTTCCGCTTCTGGTCTTGGTTAGAACTGACTTTGGAAACTCCAAAAAACCACCTAAGTGTAGGGGTACGTGATACTTTTAATACTTTTCATTGAGAGATACCGTTGAGGCTGAATGCATCCGGAAGAGTATGAGGGGGATCGTCTGTGGAAGCTCCTGGTTGAGTCGGTTCACGCCATACCAACCTTCCCCCACCACAAGAGCTACGTTCGAGATGTCATCCTCAGAGATAACCCTGACATAGATGCTTATGAGCTTATAATTAGGCTTGGGATAACCCTCGTCGAAGACTTAGTCATACTTCAAGAGATAAAAGAAGAGGGCACCTGAGCTATGGTTTCAAGCCCTCTCCCTGATATCTGCCCCTGTAACCCTCCTTCACCGGTGCACTGAGCCTCATGAATATGACTTGACCTATCCGTGCATCCCTGTACATGCGTATACCATGAGGGTTATATACACAGAGCAACCCCTGACCCTGCCCTATGTAACCTGGATCCCAGACTGCCGTGTAGAGGATGGCTCCGCTTCTCATAAGGGATGACCTTGGAAGAATGAGCGATAAGAGGTCTAGAGGAAGGGAGACTGTCTCATTGTAACGCACCACATAGCTTCCAGCAGGCAGAAGAGTTGACCTGCGACGACTCAGCTTCAGGGATCTAACCTCCGGGAGGCACCTATGCCTGTTAGAGAAATCTATAGCCCCCGCTGAGGAGAAGGCTGCCAATTCGTTGACTGTGAACTCGAAGCCTGCTGGCTGAAGCTGCCTCTTAAGGTTGATGTAACCCTTCACAAGAGGCTTCACACCCCTAATTCGCTCAAGAATCTCTTCACGGGAGAGAATGTAACCCCCCAGACGGGCGGGTGGAGTGGTGTGCTTTCGCCTCGGCAACCTTCATCCAGATAACATACCCCGGTAAGGGATTTATCTGCTACCCTTGAGACAGCGGTATGTTTAGGGAAGTCTTATCTCTCAACAGCTTGAAATTATTATTGAAGCCCCCCCGGTGTGCTGAGATGAGGAAGATCTACATTCTCCTCGCCGTATGCATCCTCCTACACCTAGTGCTCATCAACACACCTGCCACCCACACCTTCGACGAGTTCTACTATGTGCCCGCAGCTACAAGCCTCCTCCAAGGTGGGGATGGCATGCGCCCAGAGCATCCATCCCTAGGCCCCGTCATAATAGCGGGGGGGATCACCCTCTTCGGCGACAACCCCTTCGGCTGGCGTATCTTCAGCGTAATCTTCGGAGCCCTAACAGTTCTAGTCCTATACCTCCTAGTTAAGGAAGTGTCGGGGGATGAGAGGATTGCATTCGCCGCCGCCTTCCTCATGGTCTTTCAGAACCTCTTCTTCGCCTTCAGCCACCTCGCCCTCCTAGACATCTACCTCCTCTTCTTCCTCACACTCAGCATCCTCCTCTTCCTCAAAAACAGCTTCACCCTCTCCGCAGTGGCCTTAGCCCTAGCTGCAACCTGTAAGCTGACTGCAGCCTTCGCTGTGCCCATCTTCCCCATCTTCCTCATCTACCGCGACCTCATAGGCGCTGAGGGGGGGAGACGGTTACGGTCGATAAGATGGGGCAGGCTTGCCCTCTGGGCTACAACCCTAACCATCTGCTTCCTAGCCTTCCTCTACATCTTCGACCAATTCTATCTGGGACTCGAATTCCCCGCTCTAAGACAGCTCCTCTCCCTGACCGCTGGAAGCAGCACCCCCACCCAGTTCACAGGAAGGGAGATGTACCTCAACCCCCTCAGCCACCTGAAACACATGCTCACCCATCACGGCGGAGGGGGATGGCCTCCCACCGATGAACCCCTACCCTGGCTCTGGTTCACCGCCCCCTACTCATACTACCTCAACGGCCTCTCCCTCTACGGCGTAGAAGCCCTTGAGAAATATAACGCCACATTCATGGGCCTCACCCTCGCCTCCCTACCCCTAGCCACCTACCGAGCCGTAAGGAGGAGGGACGAAGGCTCCCTCCTAGCAGTAGCATGGATCATATTCACAGTCTCCATCTGGACACCCATCTACCTCCTCTACCCCCGCCCCCTATACCTCTTCTACATCCTCCCCGCCATCCCAGCCATCTGCCTAGCAAACGCAACCTTCTTCAAACACACCCCCTACCTCCCATACTACCTAACCATAGTAATGGCCTACTTCATACTCTTCCAATACCCCATCAGAGCAATAACCCAAACCATCTAAAGGCAAAATAAAAGCAAACCATACCAACAAAACATACAAACACCGGCCCCCCGGCCGCGCCGGGCGGCGGGGG
>DAOVDL010000022.1 GCA_030669485.1 Candidatus Bathyarchaeota archaeon | reverse complement strand
ACTCAAAGGATGCTCTTATGTCCTCAATGACTTCAAGATGATCTCTCATGGCTTCTTGAATCATCCTCTGAGCTTTAAAGACAGCCTCAACCGTTTTTCTGATCTCCTTCTGCTTTCTGTCTATAGACATCTTCTCAGATCCTCTAGGAGTGGAATCTCCGCTAGCTCTAGACATGATTTTTGGCTCTGGATTATATAAGCTTTAAAGATTATTTTAACCTAAAAATGAGCTTATTCCAGCTAATTTCAGGTATTTTTCGGGAAATCCATATATATTCTAGAGCAATATAGATGAATGTATTTCCATCTTTAATGGTAGAATTGGAAATTTGTAGGGCATACGCAAAATTGCAAAGTGTGTATATTCCAGCACGGTCTCCACATTTCTCCTCTATATGTATTCTCTCAACCGTGGCTACATCAGAGCCTCGAAGGCTGGGATGGGCCTTTATGTCGTAATGTTGTATGGGGAGCATCTCGGAAGATTATGCAGTCTATCCGTCAGAAGGCAGGGTCTGTAAAGGGTTCCTTCAAACAGTTAAGGAGAGATATGAAGGTTGCTAAGGTAGGGGCGATAGCCCGCAGATATTTTGTGTTGAATGCTTTTGACGGTGTCCTCACAGCACTCGGCTTGGTTCTAGGCGCTTATGCGGTGGGGCTGCCTGATCCAGGCTTCATTTTAAGTGCTGGTATTGGGGTGAGCATAGCGTTGGGGCTTTCTGGTGTCTGGAGTGCTTATATGGCTGAGAAGGCTGAGAGGACACGTTCGTTGAAGGAGCTTGAAGACGCTCTCTTCACTGACTTGAAGAATTCTCGCCTTGACCGGGCTGCCCGAGGTGCCACCATCTGGGTAGCCTTCGTTAATGGTGTCTCTCCTGTTGCTGCGGCTATAATAGTTATATCGCCTTTCTTCGTTGCACGTGCAGGCTTTCTGTCCGTTGATATAGCGGTCTACATCTCAGTGGCGATAACTATGATTATCCTCTTCCTCATCGGCATTTTCTTGGGGAGAACTTCAAAGGAGAACATTCTTCTCCACGGCACCAAGATGGCTGCAGCTGGGGTGGTCATAGCTGTAATTCTTCTCCTCCTGAGGGCGGTTGTATAGGTTTCAAATAGATTTGGGGCTGTTTTGGGATGGGGTGGGGGGTGGTGTTTGTACGGTTTGTTTGTGTGGTTTGCTTTGTTTTTGGGGTTGGGTTAGGTGATCTTTTTTGTGATGCTGTTGATGGCGTCTTTTAGGGCGGTTCCTTTGGGTTTTATTATTGCTACTGGGATGTCGACGATTCTTTCTATGAGGGAGGAGAGGATGGGTGCGCAGACGATTCCTTGGGCGCCTTCTTTTTCAGCTAGGATGGCGGAGGCTATGCAGTCTTCGATGGTGTTTGCGGAGTATTCTTTTATTTTGAATTTTTTGCCGTCGATTTCAATTTCGGTGTTTTTTAGTTCGTCCAGTAGGAATCTTGCGGCAATTATTGCTATGAAGGCTTCTTTGGGTTCGAGGACTTCAAGGATTTTTTTCAGGGTTGAGAGTCTGGGGTCTCTTTTGCCGGATGTTATTTTGTAGATGGTTGCGTTGGGTACTCTTGCTTTCTCTGCGAGTTCTTTTATGCTCATGCCTCGCTGTTTCAGCTCCGTTTCTAATGCTGTTTTGAAGTCTGTTTTAAGTATCCTTTTGGATAGCATATAGGGCGTTATTGTATAGGCTTGGATAAAATATTTTCCTTTTTGGGTTAAATTTTGGCAGTGATGGAAATCTTAAATAAGTGTCCCAAGTCATATGAGTGTTGAAGCTCAGGCCCCTACTTAGAGGGTTTCGGAGTTAAATCTGGGTGGTTGAGGATGAGTCAAAGTAGGAGAGTATGGGTCTACATCGTTGTTGCAATTCTGGTAGTTGGAGCAATCGGTGGAGCGGCATTCTACTATTCGACGGCTAAACCGTCGATGAAACATTTGAGGATAGGTTATCAGCCTAATACACATCAAATTGCCCATATGACAGCTATGGAGAAGGGTTGGTGGGTGGAGGATCTTGCCAAGTTTGGTGTGGGGGAGATCACCGACTATGAATTTGGGTCGGGGCCACCTGAGATGCAGGCAATGCTGGCAGGCGACTTGGACATCGCCTATGTTGGAGCCACGCCGCCCATTGTCGCTATAGATAAGGGTTTGGACGCAAAGATAGTGGCGAACGTTCAAACCCAAGGTTCTCATCTGGTTCTGAGACCGAGTATTCCGTTTACAGGACCATCTTCCTTGGAGGGGTTGAAGATCGCCACATACCCGCCGGGTTCCATTCAGGATACCGTGTTGAAGAAGTGGCTCATTGACAATGGGATAGATCCTGCTGAAGATCTGGATATCGTGCCTATGATCTCGCCGGGTGATGCTATTACAGCTATCGGTGCAGGGGCAGTTGATGGAGTCTTCCTCCCTCACCCCGCTCCAGTTATAGCGGAGTTGGAGGGAAGTGGAATATTGGTTCTTGCCTCCGGTGAGATGTGGCCGAGTCATACGTGTTGCTGCTTAGTTGTGAGCGGGGAGCTCATCCGTGAACAGCCTGACATGGTTGAACAGATAATTAGAACGCATATGAGGGCAACGCAGTATAACATAGATCATCCTGATGAAGCAGCTGAAATATTCACTAAGAAGGTTGGTTGGGAGTTAGATCAGGTGATCTACTCACTTGAGAAGTGGGATGGAGTATGGGTTGTTGATCCTCATGTAGGGATGGATATCACCCTTGAGTATGCGAGGGTTCTGTACTCTCTTGGCTCCACAGATAACCTACTAACAGAGGAAGATATATTCGACACAAGCTTCTACGATAAGATAATAGGTAGTTGATGATTGCCACCACCTAGGTCAGAATTGAAGTTTAGAGAGTTAGGAGCACCGATACTCGCCGTAATTGTAGCCATACTGATCTGGCAGTTCGTCGCTGATGTTGTTGTACAGAAAGCTTTCATCCTGCCCAGCTTCTCTGCTACCATTTTAGCCCTTTGCGAAATCTGGGAGATGACACTTATAGACGCGGCCGTCAGCCTCTTCCACTTTGTGATAGGGCTGGCTTTAGGCATCATCTTCGGCATTCCCATAGGCGCAGCTATGGGTTGGTTCAAGACGGTGGATCGGGCTTTAGATCCCATTGTCGAGATTATCCGCCCTATACCTCCCATAGCTTGGATACCTTTTGCCATCATATGGTTCCACTTAACTCACCAAGCTGCGGGGTTCGTTGTCTTCATTGGGGCTTTCTTCCCAATACTCATCAACACCTACTCTGGGTTTAAAGACGTGAGAGTTACACTGGTTGAGGCAGCAAAGGTCTTGGGCTGCACTAAAGCCCGTGACCTGATCAGGTCAGTTGCCTTCCCCTCAGCCATGCCATCTGCGGCGACTGGTATAAGGGTGGGAATGGGTGTCGGATGGATGTCGGTGGTTGCTGCTGAGATGTTCGCGGTGAGCAAAGCTGGATTGGGATTCAGACTATTCCAAGAGTTTTACCACTTCCACCAGATGGACAGACTTCTCCTCTATATGCTTGTGATAGGTTTGATAGCGCTCGCCCTTGACCGCCTCTTCAGATATATGGTGGAGGGGAAAATGCTTATTTGGAGAGCAGGCATGGTTAAATAAACTTAAGAGTTCTACGAGATAAAACCTGGTTTCTTAAGAACTTCTGCCAGTAGCCCTTTCCGCACTTTCTGAAAGCTGGTGCTTGTGCGGTCTCTAGGTCTGGGGATTTCTATATTGAGAATATCTTTTATCCTTGCTGGGAGGGCTTTCAAGACAACGACACGGTCAGCGAGATAGACAGCCTCATCTATGTTGTGGCTGACGAATATGATGGTCTTACCTGTTTTTTCCCATATATCTAGAAGCTCGGTTTGAAGTGCGTTCCTCGTCTGGGAGTCAAGAGAACCGAAGGGCTCATCCATCAGGAGAACCTCAGGGTCGTTGGCCAAAGCTCGGGCGATAGCAACCCGTTGCTTCATACCCCCAGAAAGCTCATGAGAGTATCTGTCTTCCCAGCCCTCTAGTTTGACCAGCTGGATATACTTATCGGAGAGTCCCCTCCGCTCCGGGGGGGGAATCCCTCTGTACTCTAAACCGAACTCAATGTTCTTTCTTACAGTTCTCCAAGGGAAGAGAGCGAACTCTTGGAAGACCATACCTTTCTCCCGGCTGGGGCTATCTGTCACCTTTCCATCAACGTATACTTCACCTTTACTTGCCTGCTCCAGCCCGGCTATTATCCTGAGCAGCGTGGTCTTCCCACAGCCTGAGGGACCCACAATGCATACGAACTCTTTCTCCCTGACCTTTAAGTTGATGTCCTCTAAGGCAACAACCTCTTCGCCTGTCTTCTTGTTGACGAAGACCTTGGTCACATTCCTGACATCAAGCTTGTAATCTGTCATCTCTGATTTACCATCCCGCCCCCGAGAGTTTTAAATTTAGTGTACACCTCGATCTCCACGCTTCCATTGAGCAACAGCATAGAAAAATGTGATTGGAGAAACAGCTTTGCATGAAGCCTTTCTCTTCATCGCCATCTTAGGTGCAGCCGTCTCCTACCTTTGCGGCAGGGATCGCCCTCAAACAAGCGCTTACTCCACGTGAATCCTGAAGAGATCCATATCTGCACCGAGGAAGGTTAGGAACTCTCTGGCAGCTCTCTTTGGATCCTTAGACTGGGTTATGTATCTCCCAACAACGATGATATCTGCCCCCGACTTGATTGCATCAGGGGTATGAGCGGGGTCTATGCCGCCTGCAACAGCTACAAGCAGCTTCTTCTTTTTGGAGATAGTTTTCATCTTTTTAGCTAGGCCCCATCTGTCCATTCCAACTCTGCCCACATCGATGCCTTTGTGGAGGATGACCACATCTGGAGGCTCCGCCAAGGAGCGAAGCTTCTTAAGTGGATCCTCGACCTCCATCATATCTATGAAGGAGTATATGCCAAGTCTGTCTGCCTCGTAGATGAACTTGTCAAGGGTTGCCTTACTGGTCAGCCCTGAGGCGACCACTGCATCCGCCGTCTCGTCGAAGGCAAGGTCGACCTCAACCTGTCCCACATCAATAGTCTTCACGTCAGCAACTATGAAGCTGTCTTTTGCAAGCTCTCGTAGTTCTCTGATCACCTTGGTTCCGTACTTCTTTATCAGGGGAGTGCCAGCCTCAAGTATTATCCTGTCGCTGTCAGGCAGCTCAGCGATCAGCCGCTTAGTTTTCTCTATGTTGGGTACGTCCAGAGCAATTTGTAGGTATGGAGGCATCCAGAGTCTGGGAACCCTGAAGCCCATGATCGCGTGCTTTGCACGATCCTTGTCATAGTTTATCTTCTCCAATGATGGGTAGCCCTTCATAGCTCTCTTCAAAGCCAATTTCGTAGCCCCATAATTATACTGGTAGAGGCGTCGCTGATCCTTCGCATCAGGATGGATGAAGACACTGCAGATAATAACCCAATCATCAACCTTATTCGCAGGGATAACACCCTCCTCCACGATGTCGGCTACAGCCTTAGCCACAGCTGCTTGCGCCACACCGAAGATCTGCTCTACCTGCTCCGAAGTCTTAAGGGTGACCTTAGGAACCATCAAGGTGAAAGGCTTCGGCGGCAAATTAGGTCTGATCACAGCTAAGAGGGGGGTATGACCGTAGGATAGGCTGACCATACCTTTAGCGAAGGCTTGACCTACGGGACCTTCTTTGTCTCCAACAAGAAGGTCGATGTGTGCTACCTCAGCGTCCTGCCCTATTAATGCTTCACCTAAAAGATAAACCGTAAACGTTCACCTCATGTAGACCGTGGGTTACATATTTAACATGACGCATATAAATGCAACCCCTCAAACGCAAAGAAAAAGAGTGAACGGAGTTGCTTCCACTCATTAGCTTATCCGGTATCGCGGGTGCTTCTTGTCCAGAGGTTTCCCCTGTTCGATGATTAGTTGACTGTAGGCTGTGTCAACCATGGCTACGGCGGGAAAGATGTATTTGGCGTTTCCTATGGGTCCGTAAAGCACGAAGTCTCCGCCCACAGCCACAGTGGTGGTTGAGGCTGTTGCTAAACAGGGTTTGACCGCCTCGTCGCCCATCTTGGCCTTCAAGCCCCGCCAGAGAGATGTCGCGTTATGAGCCCCACAGCCTGCGGGTAACCCCATCTCATCCTTCACAGTGTATATAGCTTGGAGTGCTTGACCGAAGCTTGCAAGATCTATGACGCATGTGTCAACTAGGATGTTCTCTATCCCTGCCCCTTGAAGCCGGTGCAACATCTCATGGATAGCGGTAATTCGCCCCTTGGATGTGAAGTCTTTCATGTAGTAGGCGAGCAGCAATACGCTCTTCACGCCTGCATTTCTAATTCTCTCCAACTCCTCAGGTTTGAAGTCAGGGGTTAAAGAGTTATAGACCAGCCTCCCAGTCAAACCGCACTCCTCAGCATACTTGAGCCCCGTAGCTCTAACTTCAGGCGTTGTGCCACCGAGGAGCATGGGGGCTTGAGTTATGTTGGCTACGAATTCCAAGTAGGATGCTATTACCTCAGGTTTGGAGCCTACTACATCTACCATGCAGGGATTCCCAGTTCTCTCCGAGAAGTCGTCTTGGAGGTTGATGAGTTCTTCTGCCTTCTTCCTGTCAAATTCACCTTTCGCTTCGTCGATCACAATCTTATGTTTATGGTAGAAGATGCTTCCAATGAGAACAGCGGGACGCTCACCGGGATTGCCGCCGACCTTAACCCCTCCGATCTCGGAGACCTTCTGTTCAATATTAAACTTCCACAAAGCTCTCACCGCACCATATCTTAATGAACTTCCACCTTTTTATTTTGGCGTCATCATCCAAGCTTTAGGGGACGCTAATCTATTTAAGATATGAAGTTTAACGTTGATAAGTCAGGTGTTGGTCAGTGGCTTTCGCAGAGACCAAGTGGATATGTTTTAACGGTAAGTTCGTAAGGTGGAAGGAAGCAAAGGTACATGTCTTAACTCATGCCCTCCACTATGGAAGCGCCGTCTTTGAGGGCATACGCTGCTATAAGACAGTGAAGGGGCCAGCTGTCTTCAGGCTCAACTCCCACATTGACCGTCTCTACAACTCAGCCAAGCTCCTCAGGATGAAGATACCTATTTCTCGTAAGAGATTCGCTGGGGAGGTGAAGGAGACCATCCGCCGAAACAAGATGGATGCTTGCTACATCCGCCCCTTGGTCTACCGTGGCTACGGGCAGATGGGACTCAACCCCCTCAACTGTCCAGTGGAGTATTCTATAGCAGTCTGGTTCTGGGATGCCTACCTTGGGAAGAAGGGGTTGGAGGGTGGAGTGAAAGCCATGGTATCCTCTTACGCCAAGTATCCAGACAACTGCTTGCCAACGGCGGCCAAGGTGGCTGGATGTTACGTCAACTCCAGTTTCGCCAAGATGGAAGCCCTTGGAAAAGGCTTCGATGAGGCTATACTCCTAGACCTGAACGGTAACGTCTGCGAGGGACCTGGAGAGAACATCTTCATAGTTGAGGGTGAAAACCTAAAGACCCCGCCCCTTCACGCCGCGATACTGCCGGGTATAAGGCGAAGATCGGTGTTGGAGGTAGCTAGGAATCTAGGCTTCAACGTTGAGGAGACCATGCTTACGAGAAGCCAGCTTTACCTGGCAGATGAGGTTTTCTTCACTGGAACTGCCGTTGAGATAGCGGCGGTAACGGAGATAGATGGCCGACGCATAGGTGACGGTAGAGTGGGCAAAGTGACAAAGAGACTTCAGAAGAAGTTCTTCGAAATAGTTCAGGCTAAAGATAAGAAGTATGAGGTATGGCTTGACCTCGTTTAAAGGTGGGGGAGGGGTTAAAGCCCCTTCTGGGCAGATGCCTCTGTCGCTGTTGAATCTGGTGTAGGAAGATCTGGGAACCGTTCAGTCATCTTCTGCTCAGCGATCACACCTGCTTCTTTCAGAATGTTCTGCGCTTCCGCACCTGAAGCTATCATATCATAGCTACTTCCAGTTGCCTCTCCGACCTCCATCACCATGCTGTTGAGGGTTTCACTTATAGTTCCGAGTTCGTAGGATACGTCAGGCATGACACGCATAAGCTGACCCTTTACAGCCTGAACTATCGGCACCACTGGCCCCATCTGGAGGGTTACATCTCCAAACTCTCTGATGGTTTCAAGCCTCAGGATCACCTGCTCAACCGCCATCTGGCTGTGGAGCATAGTTCGAGCTATCTTCCTTATCTCCGCACACTCGTTAGCGTACATGGTTGCTCTCATGGTATCCCCTGCCACTTGGGCGTCAGCACATTTCTTAAAGAACTCATTATCGCGTTGC
>DAOVDL010000167.1 GCA_030669485.1 Candidatus Bathyarchaeota archaeon | reverse complement strand
ATTTGACAAGCTCGTAAATGTTAAAAAGGAAGCTTAATGACATGTAGTGCTGTAGCACGCGTGTGGTCTTATGGGTTCACATGAGTATTTGATTGGAATTACTGGCGGATCAGGTTATATAGGGTCTTCTCTGGGGATGCACCTTGCTGGTTCTTTCGATGTTAAGCTTTTGGATGTTAAAGCGCCGAAGCAGAAGTTTGGTGATGCTGTAAGTTTTCAGGTGTGTGACGTTCGGAATTATGGAGAAGTGAAGAAAGCCTTAGAAGATGTTGATTTGCTTATTCACGTGGCTATAGTTCAGATACCGTTGATAAATGAGGATAAGAGGCTTGGTTATGCGGTTGATTTTTTGGGTACGGAGAATGTTTGTAGGGCTGTTGATGAAAGTGCTAGGGTTAAGGGTTTGATTTTGGCTGGTTCTTGGCATACTGTGGGTGAGAGGGAGCTTAGAGGCGTGATCGATGAGGAGTTTGGTTTTAGGCCGGATAAGGTTGAGGATAGGGCTAGGTTGTATGCGTTGGCGAAGATTGCTCAGGAGTCTGTTGTGAGGTTTTATGATGAGATGTCTGAGAAGGTTTTTGGCATTATTAGGATGGGTACGGTGCTCGGTGAGGGCATGCCTGAGAAGACGGCTGCGAACATTTTTATAGAAAATGGGCTTTTGGGGAGGCCTTTAACGCCCTACAAACATAGCATGTTTAGGCCTATGCTCTATGTAGATGTTGGTGATGTGTGTAGGGCTTATGAGAATTTTGTGAGGAAGATCCTGAAGGGCGAGGTTAGTGAGGAGGGTAATAGTTTGGCTCATATATTTAATGTATATTATCCGGAGCCAATAACAATCCTTGAGCTGGCTGAAGTAGTTAGAGTTGCCATAGTGAAGTACTCTGATGGTCAAATAGAACCCAAAATAGATGTGGTAGATACCGGTCAGTCAAGTGTGTTTAATGAAGAGGATAGAAATCTAATTAGAGTTGACGTGAGTAAAGCGTTGAACTTTTTAGGGTTAGAAGGGCTTAAGAGTCCGAAGGGGTCGATAGAAGAGCTTGTTACGGCCAAGATCAAGAAAGTTGGGTTTCTATGTAAATAAATCTCTCACTATATAATTTATCATGCAAAACATTTTTCTGTACACGCCAGAACATAAAAGCAGAGTGGCTTCCGTGAAACTGAGGATATGTATGCTACTTCCGAGTTCCAATCAATCAATTCCGATAAGAACGCAGTTAGCAGAGGTTTATGGAGGATACTTCGTGAAGAATGGGCATGCCATTTTTGCAATAATTTCCTCCACCAAGGCGCGGGAGTATAACTGGAAGGGTGTTCGGGTTTATGAGGTGCCCTCCAAGAAAAGATTTAGAAAATTGAGGTTGGCACAACAGTTAATTGAGGAGAAGAACTGTAACCTGATTCAAGTTAGGAACAGCTCTGTAGATGGAATATTCGGCCTCTACCTAAAATGGAAGTATGGAGTTCCGCTCATTTTTCAATACACATGGCCGGTTCTGAAAGCTGGGAAAGAAGAGGCTAGGTCAAAAAGTGAGAGGGGGCTTTACCTAGGGCTAATAGAGAAATTCACTGACTTTCTCCAAATGAGGATCATGCATAGAGCCGACCTTGTACTGCCTATAAGCAAATGGATGAAAAAGTATTTGGTTTCTAGAGGGTTACCAAAAAATAAGATGTTATCCTTTCCAGACGGCGTTAATCCTGACATCTTCTCTCCTGAAAATTCAGGGATGGAAAAGCGGAGAGAATATGGGCTAGGTTCTTCGCCCATTATTGCGTACATTGGAACGATGGATAAGTTGAGGCGGTTGGGTTTCTTGATCCGCACTTTTAGAAGAGTTAAAGGAAAAGCAAAAAATGCAAAATTGCTGATGGTCGGTGATGGCAACGACAGAGGTCGTCTAGAAAGGCTTGCAACAAGCCTAAAGGCGCGTGGAGATATTGTTTTTACTGGTAAATTACCCTATTCTGAGGTTCCATCTTTCCTTGCAGCATCAGATGTCACTGTTTCGCCGATACCACCATCCGACCTTTATAAAGTCAGTTCTCCATTGAAAGTGTTTGAGTATATGGGAGCGGGTAGGCCGGTCATAGCTAATGAGGAGATTCCAGAACAGAGGGAGGTTATTCAAGAAAGCGGTGGGGGTTTTCTTGTGCCTTATGATGAGGAAAGTTTTGCAAATGCCATTGTTGAATTGCTAAGTGATCCGAATAAACGTAAAAGAATGGGTAGAAACGGGCGAAAATGGGTGTTGAAGAAGAGGTCTTATGGAAAGTTAGCCAAGAAAGTTGAGGAAGCCTGTTTCGATCTTTTGAATCTGAAGAGGTAGATGATATTATGCCTGGGATTTTTGGATGTATAAGCCGAGGAGGATCGAGACTGCCTAGAGGACTGGTCGAAGATATGGAAAAATCAATGAAACATGAAAGTTGGTATCAGAGTAAGATCTCCTATAGAGGCTCCTCTTTTCTTGGAGTAGTAGGCTTAGACACCGTTTTTGAAAATGACACATTAATGGAAGAGTTGGATGGGAATATCTGCGTGGTGATTGGAAATGTTTATAACAAAAAGGAGCTGCAGCATACCACTGCTGATGTATTTCTCTCTTTATACGAAAGTGAAAATCCAGATTCCATTCTAGATTCTCTGAGACAAATTAATGGTTCGTTCGCTTTCGCAATCTACGATGAAAATAAGGGAAAAATGATAATCGGAAACGATAGATATGGCTCAAAAAATGTTTTTTAT
>DAOVDL010000040.1 GCA_030669485.1 Candidatus Bathyarchaeota archaeon | reverse complement strand
TGAGAATCAAGGAGATAACCTCACCGTCAAGTGATGTAATTATGACCTATCTCTCTGATAAATTATTGCAGATCAACTCAAAAGAAGTTGCACGGGAGATTATGCTTCTCCTCCGAAGCTATGTGAAGGTCAGCGGTTCCTCAGGTGTAGCCATCGGTATGAGCGGGGGCCTAGATTCCTCTGTCGTAGCTGTTCTCGCAAGGAGGGCATTGGGCAACAGACATGTGATCGGTGTGACCCTTCCAGAGGAAGGAGTCTCAGATCTCCAAGACCTAGAGGATGCTAAGAGGTTGGCTGCTAAACTTGCCATCAAGTTTTACAAGGTAGAGATCTCTCCACCTCTCAAAGCCCTTACGTCCGTGCTACCGCTCTACAACTCTAACGATCTGCTAGCCGCCGGCAACATCAAGGCTAGAATGAGAATGCAAATACTGTATTACATTGCTAATCGGAGAAACGCTTTGGTTCTAGGCACAAGCAACCGGAGTGAGCTGCTGATGGGGTACTTCACCAAGTACGGTGATGGAGCCTCTGACCTAGCACCGCTAGCAGGGCTTTACAAAACCCAAGTCTATCAACTGGCATCTTACCTCAAGATCCCTCGGAGAATTTTAGATAAGAAGCCAACTGCAGGACTCTGGCCCGGTCAGTTTGACGAAGAGGAGATTGGAGTAGAATATCAACTTCTAGACCTGATTTTATACGGCTTAGAAAACAATATGCCTGAAGATGAGATAGCGACGGCGCTTAAAATTCCTTTGAAGACTGTTAAGAAGACGCATTACCAAATGGTTTCCAGCGAACATAAGAGGCAGAGCCCGCCAATCTTCGAGTCACGTTAGGTAGCGATGTGACAGCTAGAAGCAAAGCTACAGAGATAGCTACACAGCGTAAGAGGAGATTGATTTCAAAGGGCTCCAGAAAAAAGGGAGGGATTATTCGAAGGCGTATACAGCTTGGACGGTTACGGTGACATCAACTTCTCCGGGCAGTATAGGTGTCTCTATTGCAGCAGCCTCAGCTCCAAACGTCTTGTATTGGCGTGGCTCGTAAATTGAGCCTATGTTCAAGGATGTTGGGCCAACTATCTTCACTTCAGCTGCCTCGGCGATCAGCTCCACTTTTGCTTTAGCGTCTTCAACAGCTTTTGTTATTGCCATATTTTTCAGCGTGGTAAACTCGCCTTCGGATAGGGTGAAGGATATTCCTGAGACTTGGTTCACCCCAACTGCAACCGCGGAGTCTATGAGACCCCCGATAGCTTTGAGGTCGGTTGTGGTTACGACAATACTGTTCCTAACTATGTATCCAATGATCTTCACAGTCTCGTCGTCACTACCATACTTGTCGGGATGTTGCCAGACTGGGGAGACACTGAAACCTGTGGTCTCTATGTTCTCCTCAGCAACCCCTGCAGCCTTCAAGGCATCTATGACAGCAGTCATCTTCTCTGCGTTCTCAATCTGAGCCTCCTTCGCCGTATTTGCAGTGGTCTGCACTGACAAACTTACCTGAGCCTGATTTGGAGTTCCATGTACAGTGGCGGTGCCTGAAACGGAGATGGTGTTAGTTTGAGGCTCTGAGGTTAACCGGGCTAGGAATGCAGGAGATACTACGCCACCTTCCTGGGTGTAGTAAACTGTAGGAGTAGCAGTGTAAAGGGGAACTGTTAGACATAGGTTAACTACCAGAAGTGCTACAGCAACCGCAACAATTATGATACCTGAGTTTCTCAACAATTTCTCACTCAAACATCTCACCTCCTCGAAACCTTTACCAGTAGAATAAACGCCCTGAGAGATAATTCTATGGATTAGAACACTTGTTCTAAAGATTAGACACCCTCGGCTGGGTTCTATTGAGTTGAAGGGTTGCATCCTGACAGGTTGATGTTACCCAATGACTGAAATGTAAGAGCGTGATTTTATCGCACCCGAAAATAGGCAGAAACAGCGAAATGTATGTGCCTCTATTCTTCTACTTACAGCCTCAAAGTTCAATGTAGCGGAAAAGTTTCCGAAATATTTATTGGGTAGAAAAATTCCTCAACCTTGTGAAGATCATTAAGTCGATAGCGAAGGCGTTGAGCTTAGACTAGCTTAAGTTGTGGGGAGAAAAGTGGAAAGCGATAATAAGAGGGACGGCGGGAAAGGCAGACAGTCAGACTCTGAGGAAGGTATAGTCAAGGAGAAGGTAGCGGAGGAGGCGGCTGCAGAGAAGGGCTTCGAGGAGAAGGAAGCGGGAAAAGGCGGATTTGATGTCGAGAAGTTGAGGGCAGAGGTGGAACAGGAGAGGAAGCGTGCTGAGGAGTATCTTAACCGATTGAAGTACTTACAGGCAGATTTCGAGAACGCTCAGAAGGCGGCAATGAGGCAGAGGGAAGAGTATATACAATTCGCTAACGAGCGGCTTCTAGTTAACTTTCTGGAAGTGATTGACAACCTTGAGCGTGCCGTCAAGGCTGGGCGAAATACAAAGAACGAAGAAGCCTTAATTGACGGCGTTGAGATCACATTGAAGAGTTTGAAAGAACTTTTGAGTGGCGAAGGTATCACCCAAATAGAGGCTCTGGACAAGCCTTTTGACCCTAATCTCCACGAGTCTGTAGAACGCATCGAAACCAGCGACCATCCTGAGAACACAGTGGTAGAGGAACTGAGGAAAGGCTACCTCATGAAGGAGAAGGTCATAAGGCCCAGCGTAGTTAAGGTGGCAAAATCTCCAGCGAAAAAGGAAGAACCCTCAAAGTAGTTGTTGTTATACCAAAAAGTTTTTGTTTGGGTGTTGGGCTTCATTCCTCGCTCATAATTGATTGTATAAGAATGGTGTAAAATTTATGGCTTCTAGCAGTGGGAAGAAAATAATAGGAATAGATTTGGGTACAAGCAACTCGGCTGCGGCGGTAATGTCGGGAGGCCGGCCAGCCATCATACCAAGTGCCGAGGGAACGAGCCTTGGGGGTAAGGCTTTTCCATCCTGTGTAGCCTTCACAAAGGATGGGCAGATGTTGGTGGGTGAGCCAGCGCGTAGGCAGGCGGTGAGCAACCCCGAGGGCACTGTCACTGCAATAAAACGTAAGATGGGAACCGACTACAAAGTTAAGATAGGCGATAAGGAGTTTACCCCTCAGCAGATCTCAGCTTTCATCTTGAAGAAGGTGAAGCAGGATGCAGAGGCTTTTCTGGGGGAGAAGCTAGAGAAGGCTGTGATAACTGTTCCCGCCTACTTCAACGACAACCAGCGGCAGGCCACCAAGGATGCTGGGACGATAGCTGGCTTTGAGGTTATGCGTATAATCAACGAGCCCACTGCCGCCTCCCTAGCCTATGGCTTGGACAAAGCTGAGAAGGAGCAGAAGATCTTGGTCTTCGACTTCGGTGGAGGAACCCTAGATGTCACGGTGATGGATTTCGGTCAGGGGGTCTTTGAGGTCAAGTCTACTAGCGGAGACACCCAGCTAGGTGGCACAGACATGGATAGTGTTCTAGTGGATTATCTGGCGGAGGAATTCAAGAAGGACACTGGCATAGACCTACGCCAAGATAAGATGGCTACGCAGAGGTTGAGAGAGGCAGCTGAGAAGGCTAAGATAGAGTTATCCACAACTCTGACCACCGATGTTAACCTACCCTTCATCACCGCAGATGCCAGCGGCCCTAAACATCTGAATGTAACAATTACCCGCGCCAAGTTGGAGGAGCTGGTTAGACCTATAGTTGAGCGGTGTAGAGGGCCTATGATGCAGTCCATCTCAGATGCTAAGCTGGGTTCGAGTGGTGTTGATAGGATAATTCTTGTGGGAGGGCCGACCCGTATGCCCATAGTTCGCAAGTTCGTCGAGGAGACTGTGGGGAAACAGGCTGAAAGGGGGGTGGATCCTATGGAGTGCGTAGCGATGGGTGCTGCAATTCAGGCAGGGGTTCTGGCAGGGGAGGTTAAAGATCTGCTGCTCCTAGACGTTACGCCGCTCTCCCTTGGAGTTGAAACCTTGGGCGGAGTTTCCACCAGGCTTATAGAGCGTAACACAACAATCCCCACAAAGAAGTCTCAGATCTTCTCCACAGCAGCAGACTTCCAGACCAGTGTAACCATCAATGTTCTTCAGGGGGAGAGGGCGATGTCTGCGGATAACACTTCTCTGGGGATGTTCAATTTAGTGGGCATACCCCCTGCCCCAAGGGGTGTACCCCAGATCGAGGTGACCTTTGACATAGATGCCAACGGCATCTTGAACGTGGCTGCGAAGGATATGGCAACACAGAAGGAGCAGAAGATAACAATCACAGCCTCAACGAAGCTCTCTGACGCAGAGAAGGAGCGCATGGTCAAGGAGGCAGGGCAGTACTCTGAGCAGGATCGACTTAAAAGGGAAGAGGTGGAGACGCGGAATAACGCAGACACCACCATATATACGGCGGAAAAGACCAAGCAGGATCTTAAGGATAAACTCAGCCAAGATCAGGTAGCTAAGATAGATCAGAGTATAAGCGCTGTTAGAGAGGCTTTGAAGGGAAAAGATGTTCCTGCAATAAAGACCAAGACCGAGGAGTTGAGTAAGACCCTTCAAGAGATGGGAAGTGCAGTCTACCAGCAGCAAGCCCAACAACAGGCTCAACAGCAGGCACAGCAACAGCAAGCTCAACAGACCCAGCAGGCAACTCAGCCTCCTCCACCTGGAGAGGAGAAGAAGGTTGGCAGGAAGGTTGTGGATGCTGAGTACGAGGAAGTTGATAAGGATAAGTAGTTGACGGTCAGCTGCCTCAGCATTAAGGCTTTACGGATGAAAATCTATGAGCAATAGACGTGACTATTATGAGATTCTAGGAGTGTCTAGGGATTCTCCGAAGGAGGAGTTGAAGGCATCCTACAGAAAGCTGGCGTTGAAATACCATCCAGACCGAAATAAGTCCCCAGATGCTGAAGAGAAATTTAAAGAGATCTCCGAGGCATATGCAGTTCTCTCCGACGATAATAAACGAAAGCAGTATGACGCCTTCGGCCACGCAGGCATAAACGGGAGATATACAACGGAGGATATCTTTCGAGGCGTCAACTTCGATGAGATCTTCAGAGGCATGGGCTTCGGAGGCGGAGGCTTTGAGAGCATCTTCGACATGTTCTTTGGTGGAGGTAGACCTCACCGAAGGGCTAGGCCCAGAGGTACCGATCTAAGGTACGACTTGGAGATAAGCCTTGAGCAGGTTGCTTCAGGGCTCAGCACGATTATAGAGTTCCCTAGAGATACCCCCTGCCCGGCATGTAAAGGCACAGGAGCCAAAGTGGGAACACAGCCGAGGACATGCCCTCGATGTCATGGAACTGGAAATATACAGATTAGCAGAGACTCAGGGTTCGCTCATTTTATACAGGTTATGCCCTGTGACCGATGTGGGGGAGAAGGCAAGATAGTCGACAAACCATGCCCCCAATGTAGCGGTCAGGGCGTTGTAAGGCAGATGAGGAAAATCAAGGTTAAGGTACCTCCCGGCGTTGACCACGGGCACAGCTTAAGGTTGGCTAACGAAGGAGAGGTAAACGTCAGGGGTGGCCCAGCTGGAGACCTCTACGTGGTCATCCACATCAGATCTCACAAGATCTTTGAGAGAGATGGAGATGACTTGCTGTGTGAACTGCCGATAAGCTTCACATGGGCTTCTCTGGGGGCTGAGATAGAGATTCCAACACTTAACGGTAAGGCTAAGTTGAATATACCTCCGGGAACGCAGACAGGCACGGTCTTCAGGCTGAAGGGAAAGGGTATGCCTAAACTCCGCGGCTTCGGTAGAGGCAGCCAGCTCTGCAAAGTAACTATCAGAACTCCAGTTTACCTTAAGGAGAAGCAGAAGAAG
>DAOVDL010000064.1 GCA_030669485.1 Candidatus Bathyarchaeota archaeon | reverse complement strand
AAAAGGCAGCACCCATATTTAGCAGTCTAAGGCTCTCTCCCATCCTCTTACATAGAAGAGCCTATGAACTGTCAGCGGGAGAACAGCTACGCGTTGCAATAGTTGCTTCACTTTTATCTAACCCAGAGGTCCTCATCCTCGATGAGCCTTTCGGTGACCTAGATCCTATAACGCTGAGAAAAATCACAAATCTCTTAGAGGATATTAACCGAAAGCTCGGTATAACCATACTCCTCGTAGACCATCAGTTAGACGCTGTACAAGAGACAGCGCATAGAGCTGCCTTAATTGAGGGGGGCAGGCTCATCGCTTGTGATACACCGGAAAAAATCACAAGGATTTTTCTTGAAAGAGGTGGGAGTCAACAATGAAAACACGGCCACAAGTCGGAGATAGGGTGTGATACGTGGGGACAGGTACTAATGGAAAAATCGTTTCAGTTACCGAGGAGAACGGAGAATTTTGGGTGGAGATTGAAGGAGCAGACCTGCTTTACAATTATAAGTATGTAGAAGCAGTACGCCGCGCTAGTAGGAAGAAAATATAAGCCTCTGCTTACTGTTTACGGAAAACGTAGCATGCAGGGTGCAAGCCTCCATGGTTATTCTCATTGTACAATCAGAGAAGCAGCTTCATAGAATATGTGAAGCTTACAATAACAAAGATTGTAAACCAATTTTAGGCCTCCTAAGGAGGGGGCCACTGCCAATCAAAATATTCATTGAAGGTCATTCTCACCAAAAGAAGATCAAAGAGGCTTTAGAGAAACTTGTTAAACGGCAACTTGTAGACGATATTTCCGTCAACAGGCATCGTGAACTTTATGTGGTCAATTTCTCGTTGGCTCCATTCTCAGAGACCGGAGTCCATAAGAACTTGGTGGATAAGCTCAGCAACCAGTTCTCTGATGTACTTGATTTTCTTAAGAGAGAAAGTAGCAAGGTTAAAGATGCCTTTGAAACCTGTGGGGAAGGTATTACCTTAGGAAGATTCACCGAGTCTATCTTCGCTGAAGCCTTTGAGAAGACGTTTAAACTTCTGCATAGGGAAACTATGGAAGAAGATAAACGAATTGCACAGGAAATATTAAAGGGTTGGTAGAAGATAACGTCAAGCATCCTTAATATGTTCATAAGGGGAAGAATTACAGAAGCTTCCATAACATTTCGAAGAGGGTGGTGACGCTGAAAAGTAAACTTCAAAAGATCGTTGAAGAAATCAGATGCTATAAAGGTTTCACCCGTAAATCTCACATCTGGGATTTGGCGAAAATCTTCAACGTTGAGTGCAAGTTCGATGATGCAGGATGGTTCTCTGTTGGAAATCAGAAAATTGTGGCTTCAACTGATGGGATAACAGAGGGCCTCACGAAGGCAGATCCATGGCTGGCTGGTTCTCTCTCGGTCTTGGTAAACGTAAATGATGTTGTTGCCAAGGGTGCAATGCCCATCGGATACATGGCCAATATAGCCTCATCCTCACCAATAACACGCAGAAAAATAACTCAAGGAATGAAATATGGTGTAAATAAATATCAGTTGAAGACCATGAAATTCCACACAAATCCAGATTCTTCTTACTCTTCTGTAGATGCATCTGTGATAGGTGTAGCGAAGCGAGTTATTCCCAGCAGCAAGGCAACACCAGGCGATAAGTTGGTTGTATCCGTAGATTTGGATGGAAGCTTTGGGAAGAAAAGTTGGGTTAGGTTTTTCGACTCAGCAACTGGAAAATCCAAGAAAGATTTTCGTAAACGTATCGAAGCGTTGATAAAGATATCTAACATGAAGTTGGCCCATGCTTCAAGAGATGTTAGTGCTCCTGGCATAGTAGGTTCCATAGCAATGCTTTGTGAATCCAGCGCCGTTGGTGCAAAAATAAAGATCTCAGATATCCCCAAACCTGAAGAGATCGGTGTTTCCACATGGTTAACCTCCTATCCAGCCTGCAGTTTCGTAGTATCTACCGATAAACCAGATGTATGTATAAACATCTTCAAAGAACATGGATTTGAGGCAAGTGATGTAGGCGAAGTTACAAAGAATAAAAAAATAATCTTGTTCAGCAGTGATGAGAGTGAAGTTTTCATAGACCTAGCGAAAGAATCCGTTTTCGGCGTTAAAAAGAGAAAATAGTTTCCTGAAAATTAGAGTTTCAGTCCAAGTTTTTTCAGATATAGTTTGTGTGCACCAAGTTTTCCACCGAAGTTAGCAGCCGAGATCTTCATCACACCAGGGGTCTCCATAGCGTTTTCGATGCCTTTCCTCATAGCCTCTTTCACGCAGGTGAAGTTGAGGCCGTTATAGATGAGTTCGTAAACGCTCCCGACGTCGTCAGGTATCGTAGAGTCGGGAAAGCTCTCTCGGATTGTAGGGCAGTATGCAAGGTTGGTTGATGCTGCAAGCTTGTACTTGACAGATCCTATCTTGGAGCCTGAGCGGCAGACCCCTCCAGGGAAGGACATGATCACACCTTCCACCTTCCCAACCGTTGCAGCTACAGCCCTTTCTGAGGCCTCAAGTCCCGCCTTCTGATTCTCAGCTAAAATGAGAAAGTTTCCTCCAGCAACGCCTAGCTTGACGCCGAATCGGTTTTCAATCTTGAACTCGCCCTCCATAACTGGGATACGCCATATATCTCTATCACCAACTTTGCCCTTCTTCTGGTATCCATCTCCAAAGTATCGGAGGGCACCTCCAATCTTCAACCGTTTCACTGCCTTGTCGCCCATGGCATCGAAGGCCGCTGTAGTTGGGCATGTTAATACGCATTGACCTATACGTCTTAGAAGTTGATCTTTAAGGCCGTGACCGGTACTATGGTAGATCTGAATTATGACGCCGGGCCTGCCGTCTGGGGTCTCCTGTGGGCTGGCTGTACGTTCTATGCCTGCCTCTGCTGGGGACATTATAACAGAGACTGCGAAGCCTGTCGCGGCCCTAGCTGAGGTTAGAGCCCACCGCTCACTGTCGGCGGTTATTAATATACGGCTGACCCAAAGTGGAAAAGCCTCGGCAAATGTGTCCTCCACTTCAATTTTTTTAGACAGCTTTCATCTTCTCCTCAATACTTTTGTGGATATCCTTTTTAGCTGACTGGAATTATCCTTCACCCGTTGGGCCAACGTGACTTGATTTTCTTGAATTCATCAGTGAGAGCCTCGGTTAGGTTCTCAGAGTTCATGAGTGCTTGGAATATTTCACCTGTGGAGGCTAACTCGTTTACAATAGCATATACGACCATAGCCTCTGCTGAGTTTCCTATATCATGTGTTGAGAGTCTGTGGGGGAGCAAGCTACGGAAACCTGATTGTTTCATCGCTTCAGCCAGAGCCTTATTACTGATTCTGAGGCTGCTGAGACTTTTGTTCCTTAGAGAGGCTGCAAGTGAATAGATGAAGTTCAGGTAAGTGTCTCCTAGGCTGGATAGACCTCGGTCCTGTAATGGATCTGTGAGGGTGTTGCTTCCACCTCTGACGGTCTCGCGAAGTAATTCGTCTAGAACTTCAAGATTCTTTGGCAATGTCATTCCCCGCTTATTATTCAATAACTCAGTCTTATTTATAGCCTCTTTATTAGAAGGTAAACAATCCGAAGACATGTAAACGTTGAGAAAAGCGAAAGGTAGAAATCCTATCTGTGTATACCTCTATTATCTATTTAACCTGAGCTTTATATAGCGGGTTATTATCCTACTTCTCTGAATCATAGGTTAGTGGAAGTTAATGAGTGAAGACGAGAGCCGTGAGGAGCCTGCTGAAGCTGAGGGAGAGTCAGTGGAACAGGAGGAAGTTGCCTCTGTGAAGTTGGAAACGGAGGGTGGAGCTGCCTCTCCAGTAGCTGGTGTAGTGGAAAATGAAGGGCAAGTTAAAGAGCAGCCGTCAGCTGGGGAGGTGAAGGCTGAAGGTGAAGCGAAGATGGAGTTCGAGGCTGAGAAGACGTCGATCTTTGCTTTAAAGACTACAGCTAACCAAGAGGTGAATGTTGCAGGCCTTGTTGCTCAGAGGGCATCAGCAACTAAGGTGCCGATCTACGCGGTTCTCGTATCTGGAACTCTGAAGGGTTACATCTTTGTTGAGGCAGCGGGACCGCATTTTGTTGATGATATTGCCTCATCGGTGAAGCATGCTAAGCAGAGGGTTCCTGGTTTGGTGAAGCTCTCTGAGTTGCAGAGGTATCTTGTAACGAAGCCTGTTATTGAGGAGTTGGGGGTAAATGATACTGTTGAGATCATTGGTGGGCCGCTTAAAGGGATGAAAGCTAAGATAACGAAGGCTGATAAGTCTAAGAATGAGGTTACCTTGGAGCTCCTTGAGGCTACTATGACTCTGCCGATAACTGTTCATGGTGACTATGTTAGAGTTGTAGGTAAGGGTAGAAGGGAGATGTGAATGTATGAGTGAAAAGAAGGCTGTTGAAGCGCTTGTCAGCGGAGGTAAGGCTACTGCAGGTCCCCCTTTGGGGCCAGCTTTGGGGCCGTTGGGTGTGAATGTTCTTGCTATTGTGAACAGGATCAACGAGTTGACTGGTGGCTTCATGGGGATGAAGGTTCCTGTGAAGGTCATTGTTGACACGGATACTAAGGAGTTCGAGGTTGAGGTTGGAACCCCTCCTACGTCGGCTCTGATAGCTAAGGAGTTGGGTGTTGAGAAGGGCGCAGGGAATCCTAAAGAAGAGAAGGTGGGGGATCTGAGCATTGAGCAGGTGGGAAGAATAGCTAAGATTAAGATGTCCCAGAGCTATGCTAAGGATGTAAAATCAGCGGCGAAGGAGATTCTAGGATCCTGTGTGAGCATGGGTGTCACTGTTGAAGGTAAGGATCCTAGGGAGATCCAGAGGGCTCTAGA
>DAOVDL010000107.1 GCA_030669485.1 Candidatus Bathyarchaeota archaeon | reverse complement strand
ACTGGCTAGTCCACTCACCGCAACGGAACAGAAAGTGTCCATTGTCGAAGTTGAAGCACCTCAGAATGATTCCCTCTTCCAGAGGATCAGGAGAGGTCTAGGCTTCTAAGCTCTTTAAACAATCTATTTGAGAAAATGTTTAGTGGTGATGAATATGAGCATTCATTCAGAAGCAGTTAGAAAGTTTGTAGGGAAACCAGCTAAGGACATCTATGGCGAATACATCGGCTATGTGATCGGTGTTTCTTTCGACGAGATGGGCAACCTCAACTCAGTGGGGATCGACCGTGGCCATGACAGCTTTGAGGAATATCCCAGCTCCCAGATACTCATTGATAATGAAACACTAGTGTTAATACCCACATGGAAGGTTGAGACTGAGAACTTTAAAAAAGAGAATAGCCTAACCCAGAAAAGGTTCCAAGCTCTAGATGACTTGGTGAAGGATAAGGAGATACCGAACTACGTCTACGATGAACTCTGCAAACAGTACAAAGAATCTATGAGTCGTTTAGATGAAACTCATCAGAAGCTTTCGGAAAAATTAACCAATAAGGTTCAGAATCTGGAAACCTACATCAAGACGCTTGAACGATTTTTGGGAAACCTGAAAGTTCAACATAAGACTGGTGAAATAAGCGACGAAACCTACAGCACCGTCTGTGAATATCTGAAATCAGGGATAGAGAAATCCTTAAAAGAGCAGAAGGACGTCCAAACCGCACTTGACTCCTTGGATACTCCAAAGAAGCCTGAGACCTCAATTACACCAACTGAGCCCACTCCGTCAGCTCAACCAGTTGAATCCCCGTCGCAAGAGGAGAAACCTAAGGAGGAAGAGTCGGATCCCATCACGGTACATCTGCAGATGCCCCAAACTTAGGCCAACATCTACCTGCGTCTCCACTCTCCCTCCAAACACTCTATATCCCCCACTTAGTGTACGTGTTGAGGTCTCCCTCAGGGCGGGGGAGGTTAAAATAAACACTGAAATTTGGAGGGTAGGGAAGTGGCTTTCAGAAACATGACACCTATTTGGCTTGCTGTGAAGGATTTTCAGACAACTTGGTTCCACGTAAAATTGGTGATAGCCACCATAATAGCAATTACAGCAGATTTCGCCATCCTTTTCATGCTTATGAACGGTTGGAGCAACCCAATAGCCACTGCTTTGTTGTTGATACTGACCTCTGTTGGCCTCTCAGCTGCTCTTCTCCATTTGACCAAACGTACCTTTTATGAAATGGGGGTGTTCAAAGCCCTTGGTGCAAGCAGGGGCACTATAGCCGCATCATTATTTATCAAACTGTTCATAACGGGGCTAGTGGGATCTATGATAGGGGTAGTTATAGGTGTACCAATAGGTTTGTTTTTCACTGCCTACATCTCCCTTCCGTTGCCTGCTGGCTCCTTCGCCTCAATGGCTCCGCTTGAGGTCCTTCTGTCTACGGTGCTCTCCTGCATCTTGGGAGTGCTGGTGGGAGCATTGGCAGGAGGCCTCTTAACGTGGGAGAGGGCAAAGTTGCATGTGTCGGAGATATTGGTCAATGTCAGATGATTTTGTTGTGAGGATGGAGCACGTCAAGAAGACGTATAACGGATATGCAAAGAAGATTAACATATTCACAGACATATCCTTTCAGCTTAAGAGAGGAGAGTTTGTAGCAGTAGTCGGCCCAACTGGTTGCGGTAAGACCACCCTGATAAATCTCATAGCAGGTCTCGACCGCCCTGAGTCAGGCAACATATTTGTCGACGGGGTTAACATCACCAAGCTAGATGATAACAAAGTAGCTGAACTAAGAGGCAGAAAGATCGGCATAGTTTTCCAAATTCATAACCTCCTACCAAACATGAGCGTTTACGAGAATGTTGAGCTGCCTTTAGGCATTCAGGGTGTGAATGGTGAAGAACGGAAAAGCCGGGTTAACGAGGCGCTTGAGACGGCTAATGTAAGCAGTTACGCTCAGAGAAAGATAACAACCATCAGCGTAGGAGAGCGCCAGATGGTAGCCATAGCCAGAGCTATAGTTACACACCCCGATATAATTCTCATGGACGAGCCAACCGAGTATCTCGACCCCTTCACAACCGACATGGTTCTCGCCTTCATCAAAAGCAGCAATATTCTCAAAGGCAAAACAGTGCTCGTTACAACTCACCGCAGCAAAGTCACCAAGGCAGCTGAGAGAGTTACCGCCCTGAAGAAGAAACTCCCTTAATAGATAGCAAAAATTCTGCACCCACCTCCCCGACAAAGAGACAGGATAGGGGCAGAGATTTTGGGTGTCTAAATGTCGAGGTTGAATGCTTCTTTTAGGCCTTTATAACGGTTTCTCACAGTAACCTCGGTGACATTTGCGCCTTCAGCTATATCCTTCTGTGTTTTCTTCTCCTCATTTATGACGCAGGCTATGTATAGTGCAGCTGCAGCGAGACCTACTGGATCCTTCCCTATAACAGCGTTCTGCCTTTCAGCTTCATTCAGAAGTTGAACGGCCTTTGTCTGAGTTCTCTCCGAGATGGTGGCCTTCGCCGCTATCTTCGATACGTAGGTGCGCGGGTCAGGTATAGGCATCTTAATATCTAATGATTGTAGAAGCAGACGGTAGCAGCGGGCTATATCCTTCTTTTTGACTCTGCTCACAGAGGCTATCTCTTTAAGTGACCTCGGTCTGGAATATACCCTACACGCCGCATAGACTGCAGCAGCCACTATAGCTGAGATGGAGCGACCGCGAACTAGCCCCTTATCCAATGCTTTCCTATAGATCTCCGCAGCCTCTTCCTGCAGACCTCCTGGAATGTGCAGCTTGTCAACTATTCTATCCAGCTCAGAGAGGGCTTGAAGTAAGTTCCTCTCGATTGGCGACTGGTACTGCGTTCTGGTCTGCCACTTCCTCAGCCTGAGCATCTGCATCCTGGTTGGTAGGTCAACCCTGCGGCCGAAGGCATCTTTTCCAACCTTATCGATCACCGTAGGCAGACCTTTATCTGCGTGAAGAATTGAGATAGGGCCTCCAACTCGACTCTTACTGGCCTTCTCCTCGACGGTGAATGCTCTCCACTCTGGCCCCATATCATATGATTCTTCACTTATTACGAGGCCGCAGCCGCCGCAGATAGTCTCACCAGTTTCACCGCTCTCTATGATAAGGGTGCTGCCACATTCGGGGCACTTACCTGCATTACTCTTCACGCTTGTTTTCATCGATCTCCCCCCATAGGGACACTAAAATCAGTCTACTTCTGGTGAGGTGAATATAGACTTCATATATTTTATGAAGATCCTTGTTTTTATAAAGACTATGTCTATCTTTACTCCTAGATCCTCAGGAGTTGGTATTTAAGCTTTTCGGGTATATAACCTTTTTGCTATGAACCCGCTGTAGGCCTGTTACTATGGTAGAAAGCTATAAAAGCTCGTTGCAAGCTCCACCCCAATAGAGTGTTAAGATATAGAACGTGGTAGCCCGTTGCGTTTCTGGTCCAGTAGATCCAAGTCTGCGGAAAAGCACATACTCATCAGACAGACTCTGATCGACAGCATACTGAGTTATGCGAGGGGGGTTTATCCAAACGAGGGAATACTTCTACTTCGGGGTAAGATAAAAAGGGATACCATTATGGTTGAGGAGAACATTATACCACCCTTCGCAACGCATGGTGCGGACTTTTCAAGTTTCCCACTCTTTCCTCTACCAATGGACGCTTCGATAGTGGGTGCAGCTCACTCCCATCCCTCTGGAGCGTTAAGACCCTCTGTGCAAGACCTGAACAATTTCTATGGCAGGATCATGGTTATAGTGGTGTACCCTT
>DAOVDL010000025.1 GCA_030669485.1 Candidatus Bathyarchaeota archaeon | reverse complement strand
AGCAGCGGAAAGCTCTGGGCGCTGTGAAGAAGATCCTTGACAAGTTCGGCTCCACAGGGGTTCAGGAAGCCTTGAGTTTCACCTACTTCAACCTCTTAGACATGATCGCCGTCTTTCCGGTGGAGGATCAGGAACACCTCTCAGACCATAAGGGTAGGGTGCTGCCCGACTGCTACTTGGTGCCCCGCGGAACCACCGCTCGGGAGTTGGCGGGCATGATCCATACGGAAATCGGTGAAAACTTCATATATGCCGTTGAGGTGAGAACAAAGAAGCGGGCTAGTGAAGATTACGTGCTGAAACCCAAAGACGTAATCCGGATAGTGTCCGCAAAAGCAAGAGCCTAAGGAGGAAACATGTTTGGTCAAGGTGTTGGTATGTGACAAGCTCGGGGAAGATGGCGTCAGCCTCATGGCAGATGCAGGGTTGGAAGTAGACGTTAAGCTTGACATGAAGCCTGAGGGGCTGAAGGAAACGGTTAGAGACTACGATGTGGTCATTGTCAGAAGCAAGACCAAGATCACAGAAGAGATCCTGCAATCTGCCTCGAAGGTTAAACTGGTAGTCAGGGCTGGGGTGGGGTTAGATAACATAGACCTCAAAGCCGCAGAGAGACAGGGTATAAAGGTGATGAACACTCCTGAAGCCCTGACGGAGGCCGTAGCCGAATTAACAGTAGGCCTCATTCTGTCAGTTGCAAGACAGATACCGACTGCCGATCGATCTCTGAAAGAGGGCCAGTGGATAAAGAAAAAATTGGTTGGCCGACAGCTCAAGGGCAAGACCTTGGGTATCGTAGGCTTGGGCAGAATAGGTTCAAGAGTTGGGGAGATAGCTAAGGTCTTGGGGATGAAGATCATCGCGATGGATCCATTTCCAAACGAGGATGCATTTAGGAAGGTGGGCGCAAAGAACGTGGCCCTTGAGGAACTGTTAGCTGAATCTGATGTTATTTGTCTCCATATGCCCGCCACTCCAGAGACCCAACACATGATAGGGGATAATGAGTTCAAACGTATGAAGGATGGGGCTATCATAGTAAACGCGGCCAGAGGCTCCGTCATAGATGAAGCGGCTCTCTTATCCGCTCTGAACTCTGGGAAGCTTGGCGGGGCTGCACTTGACGTATACGAGGTTGAACCCCCCACAAACATTGAGCTCTTGAGGCATCCGAACGTGGTATGCACCCCTCACGTAGGGTCACAGACTGAAGATGCTCAGAGAGATGCCAGCCTCATATGCGCCAAGAAGGTTATCAACTTCTTTCAAGCCAAATAAGTCTCTTAACAAGTGAATTTAATATGAAGCTGAGAAGCGACACCGTGAAGACAGGGATCGAGCGTGCCCCCCACAGATCGCTCTTCAAGGCCTCAGGTCTAACAGACAGAGATCTAGAAAGACCCCTCATCGCTGTAGCCAACTCTTGGAACGAGATTGTCCCCGGCCACGTTCACTTAAACAGAGTAAGCGAAGCTGTGAAGGCAGGGGTTAGAGCTGCAGAGGGAACTCCCCTAGAGTTTAACACTATAGCCATCTGCGACGGCATCGCTATGGGACACTCCGGCATGATGAACCCCCTGCCAAGCAGGGAGATAGTGGCTGACTCAATTGAATTGATGGTGAATGCACACTGCTTCGACGCAATGGTCTGCATCTGCTCTTGCGATAAGATTCTGCCCGGAATGTTAATGGCCGCCTGCAGGCTTAACCTACCCACCATCTTCGTCACAGGGGGCCCAATGCTGCCGGGGCAGTTCCAAGGACGAAGCATCGGCGTCTCAAACATGTTTGAGGGTGTCGCCGCTGTTAAGAAGGGAAAGCTTTCGGAGGAAGACTTCCATGAAATGGAGAATCAGGCATGCCCGGGAGCAGGATCTTGCTCCGGGATGTACACTGCCAACACAATGCAATGCCTAACCGAGGCTATAGGTCTCTCCCTCCCAGGCTGCGGCACCATCCCAGCGGTCTACGAAGAGAGGCTCAAGATAGCACAAGACTCTGGGAAACAGATCGTAAGCCTATTGAAGGATGGGACAACGCCACGCAAGGTTGTGAATGAAAAATCCGTTGAGAACGCTGTCATAGTTGATATGGCATTAGGAGGGTCAACCAACACGGTTCTACACCTTCCCGCCATTGCCAATGAGGCCCAAGCCCCCCTGCCCCTAGAGCGGTTTGACGAGCTGAGCCACAAGACACCACACCTATGCAACATGAACCCAGGTGGCCCCCACTTCGTTAAAGACCTCTACGAGGCGGGAGGCGTTCAAGCCGTCATGAAGGAGCTTTCTGCAATGTTGAATCTTGACTGCATCACTGTTTCGGGGAAGACTGTGAGAGAGAACATCTCGGATGTGAAGGTGAAGCGGAGGGACGTTATAAGACCTGTTGATAACCCCTATCACCCCGAAGGCGGCATAGCTATTCTAAAGGGGAACCTAGCCCCACAGGGAGCCGTGGTGAAGCAGTCTGCCGTGGATCCGAAGATGCTGCGGTTTAAAGGTAAAGCCTTAGTTTTCGATCGGGAGGAAGCTGTTGTAGATGCCATAACAAGTGGAGCTGTCAAGCCGGGGCATGTTGTATTCATCAGGTATGAGGGGCCGAAGGGAGGTCCAGGGATGAGGGAAATGCTAGAGGCCACCGCTGCCTTGAGGGGAGCTAAACTGGATGCCTCCGTAGCATTAGTGACTGACGGCCGCTTCTCAGGCGCTACAGTAGGACCTTGCATAGGACATGTCTGCCCTGAAGCATATGTTGGCGGCCCCATAGCGGTGGTGATGAACGGAGACGAAATTGAGATAGACATCCCCGCTCGAAGGTTAGAGGTTAAACTTGGAGCCGAGGAGATAAATACGCGGTTGAAGGGTTGGAAGCCCCCTGAGCCGAAGGTGAAGGAAGGATACCTCTTCAGATACTCCAAACTTGTGACCTCAGCAGCGGAGGGAGCCATTCTAAGAGGCTGAGAAGCTAACCTTCAGCCACCTTAATTTGCTTCATAAACCTGAATTTTTGAGGTAGACCGTAAGTGTTTATATGGCAGAATCTTTATCAGTTTCGCTAGGTTATCCATTTGGTCTGAGTGGGTTTAGCTTGACGATGTACAAGTATATGTCTGAGGCTTGGAAGGATCCAAAATCTGGTGTGAGGGAGTTAACACGGTTAAGAGCCATAAAATGGAGGCGTGAGCCCACAGTTGCTAGGGTGGAGAAGCCCACCCGGCTTGATAGGGCTAGAGCGCTGGGGTACAAGGCTAAGCAAGGCTTCGTCGTAGCGCGGGTCAAGGTTAGACGCGGTGGTCTGAGGAAGAAGCGGCCGAAAGGCGGGAGAAGACAGAAACGTATGGGTGTATCGAAGATCACCGCCGCTAAGAGCATCAAGCAGATTGCCGAGGAGAGGGTAGCAAGGAAGTACCCCAATCTGAAAGTTCTTAACAGCTACTGGGTCTGGCAGGACGGAACCCACAAATGGTATGAGGTCATCCTCGTAGATCCCGCTCATCCAGTCATCGCGAAGGATCTCCACCTGAACTGGGTTTCAGGAAAGAAGTGAGGTTACGCTCTGCCTACCTTTTTTGCCATTAAGTAAGTTAAAGGCTTTTTCTGATTTCGTCAAGAGTAGTTTTAGCATCAGCTGCCATCTCAAAAATTGGTTTGAGTTTCTCACAAGCATATTTATCACAATATGCACAATTCTTAAGACCTTTCTCTTGTGCACACCTTCTTACTTCACAAACTTTGCAGTGGAAAAAAAGTTTTTTTCCCTCTGACAAACATCCATCACAATTAATATGCTCAGGCGTGATGTCCGCATTGTACTGCTTAGACCACAACTCAGCAATCCTCCTTCTTTCATCGTCATCATCATTTTGGGTTGCTAAGAATGCTGGGCATTCATTACAGGCTGTTCCGCAAAAACTTATTTGTTTCATTTTTCCACCTCTCTTCATCATTTTTTAAATAATTTGAATGTTGTGGTCATCAAGTATAATTGCTCTCTAACTATATTTCTACATGTTAACTTAAAATACCCGAAGCATTTATCGGGGATATCTCTCTAAGAAAATGGTGACCATAGATGGCACTCTCCATCTCCTTCCTAGATGCTCGAGTTCTCACACACTCAACCGAGAACGTTGAGAAAGTTTTAGTAGCTTTCACTCAGGTCATCCCCTCAGCGGTTCTAGATGAGGTGGAGCCAGTTCAGCAGAGGCTGGAAGGCCACTACAAGAACCCTATCACTCTAATTAAAATCAGGCTCTACAACAAGAAGCAGATAAAAACAACAGTTCAGAACATCTTCTCAAGGCTTGAGGAGGCGCAGCGAAAAACGCTCCAGTCAGAGCTGGATAAGCAGGTCGACGAGGATGGAAGCCTTTACTTAAGATTCAATAAGCAAGAAGCATTCATGGGAAGGATCAGACTGGGACACGCAGATCCCATCAGAGTACAGATGAAGTTATCCCTCCCCCGAAAGCAGAGAGAGAAGATCCTAGACACCTACCGAGAGATGATCCCCTAAACTGGAGAGAGGTGAATCTAACTGAGAAGGTTTGTAGACCTCCACATAATCCCCCCCACCGGCAACCACTCAGCAACCGAGGATATAGTAAGATTTGCAGGCACCTTAGGCTACAGAGCAGTCTGCCTCACAACCCGCAGCTCCCACTACAACCACCTACCCAGAAACGTCGAGGAACTCTACGGGCAACAGAAGATGCAAATTTCAAGACGCATCGATTTAGCACCATCCACACCCATCCACCTCCTAAGCGATCTCAGGCGTTTCAGGGAAATGTTTGACATTATCGCCGTTCTATGTCGATCAAAGTCGGTAGCCCGGCAGGCTGCAAAAGATCATCGGGTGGACATACTGCAGTTTCCACTCCGCCCCGGTCGGAACCCCTTTGACGCTGCTGAGGCTGAGTTGGCGTCAGGGTCAAATGCGGCCCTAGAGTTCGATGTAGCTCAGTTAGTGGAGGCTCAACTTCGAGCCCTTCCTCGTAACCTCACCCAGATCAGGCAGGCAGTTGGAACCGCAAAGCGTTTCAATGTGCCTATAGTAGTTTCCAGCGGTGCAACCTCAGTATATGACCTTAGATCTCCAAGGGATCTGGCGGCTCTCATGCAGCTCCTCGGTCTTTCTGAGGAGGAAGCTTTGAATACACTCTCAGAGACACCTATGACGATCATTCAAAGGAATAGAGGTAAACTTGACAAATCCTATGTGGAGGCTGGCGTTAAATTAGTTGAGAAAGGCAAGCCGCATCGGCAAGGGCAGGTAGCCAGAGTTTAACTCTTCAATGTTAGACATCAATTAATATGTTCAAGGGCGTTGTCTCACCTATGGTGAAAGGGAAGAAGCGTTACCTCCTCTTCGGAGTTAAGACCGATGCACCCCACCTCAGCTGGGGAGATGTTCAAGAAGCGATTTGGGGGGCCCTCCACCACCTCATAGGCACCTTGGGTTCAAGTTACTCTGAACTAGCTCTGATACTTTACGATGAGAAACTGCATCTCGGTATTCTAAGATGTTCTCATGGAAATCTTGCTGCTGTGAGGGCATCCTTAACGTTGATATCAGAGATCGATGGTAGAAGAACGTCTTTTCTCAGCATCAGAGTCTCAGGAACAATTCTAACCCTAAAGAAGCTTATGCATTCCCTCAGCATCTCACGTTACTTCTAAGCTCTTTTGCCGCTTTCTGTTAGGTTCCGCTAAAAGTGAGTTTCACTTCAGATCGTCGCGTGGTCGACATCTCGCCTCAGCGGCGTTCCGACTGGGACGACTTCATCATCAAGGAAGATAGAAGTATACTGTTATTTAATCTTTAACATACGGTTGGTCGGCTTCCTGACCGGGGATTGTAATACCACCTGGCCACAGGGCTGTTCTTCCCTAGAATGTTTAACTATGAGAAAGGTTTTAATGTGAGGTTACTCAAGAAGATGGGATATCAAGGGCTGGATAATATAAGGATATTAAAGGTGTGTTAGATTTATGGGTTTTGTACCTCCAAGTGCTTATGACCGAGCTATAACCGTATTCTCCCCAGATGGGAGGATCTTCCAAGTTGAATATGCCTTCGAACCGGTGAGGAAGGGCACAACAGCCATAGGTATCGCTTGCTCAAAAGGAGCAATCTTGCTTGTTGAGGAGAAACCCTTCTCAATGCTTCAGGATATGAATGTTGCTCAGAAGCTCTTCCAGATCGATGAGCATGTAGGTGCAGCTGTGGCAGGTCTTATGGGTGATGCTCGAACTCTCGTCGATCAGGCCAGAATACATGCCCAGAGCAACAGACTGACGTATGATGAGGCTGTAGACATTGAGATACTGGGGAAACGTATTGCCGATACAACTCAACTTTACACTCAACACGCAGGGGTGCGACCATTTGGAGCATCTATAATTTTTGCAGGTATAGATAGAACCGGTAGCAGAGTTTTTCTAACGGAGCCCAGTGGAGCCTACTGGGGATTCAAAGCAGTAGCCATCGGAGCGGGCGCCGATGTTGTGAAGCCCATCTTGGAGAAGGGATACCGAGATGATATGAGTCTTGACGATGCTGTGGTATTGGCTTTAACTTCCATTTCAAAGGCGGTTGAAGGGAAGATGGGACCTCAAAAGGTCAGAATGGCGACCGTTGACGATAAAACCAAGAAGTACAGAGTTCTAACATCGGGTGAGGTTGAGGGTTACCTGAAGGGGTTGGCTGGTAATAAAAAGGCAGCTGAGAAGTGATGAGCCAGAAGTACACGGTGGCGAGGTTGGTAGTTTCTGGCGAAAGGTTCGAAGTAATGGTTCACCCTGATCGAGCTCTGGAACATAAGAGGGGGAAACCTATAAGCCCCTCCCAGATCCTAGTCTATGAATCCGTCTTCAAGGATGTAAGCAAAGGGGAGAAAGCCTCAGAGGAGAAGCTGAAGAAGAACTTCGGAACTTTAGATCCCTTGGAGATAGTTAAGAAAATTTTGGCTGACGGAGAACTGCAGCTCACCGCCGAGCAGAGGCGTAAGCTGGTGGAGGACAAGAAGAAACAGATAGTGGCTTTTATCTCCCGCAACTGTGCTGACCCTAAGACTGGGTTGCCGCATCCTCCGACGAGGGTGGAGCAGGCTATGGCGCAGATAAGAGTTTCCATAGACCCCTTCAAGGATGCGGAGGAGCAGGCTAAAGAGGTCATTAAAAGCCTACGTCCTGTGCTTCCTATCAAGATTGAGGCAGCCTCTATCGAGGTTAGAATACCTCCTCAGCATGCATCTAGGGCTTATGGAACCTTGAAGGCGTATGGAACTATAAAGCGGGAGCAGTGGATGCCCGATGGATCCTTGGTCGCCGTAGTTGAGATGCCCGTAGGGGTGCAGGGTGTCTTCCTCGAAAAGCTTGGGAACATAACTCGTGGAGCTGTTGAGAGTAAAATTTTGAAGTAACGGATAGAACCTATCTAATTATGGTTGAGATGAATATGAGTTTGATGTTTGAGAAGAGACAACTTGTTACGCCAGGTGAAAAACTGGCTGAGGGCGAGTACATCGCTGGGGAGAACACATACAAGGAGGGAAACGGGATCTACTCCCAAATGCTTGGGTTGGCTGGCGTTGAGGGAAACAGGGTTTTTGTTATCCCTCTGGCTGGATGTTACGTTCCGATGGTGGAAGACCTAGTTATAGGTAAAGTAATTGATATGAATATGGGGTGGTTCGTTGACATAAACACCACCTCCGACGCTGTTCTAACGGTTTCGGATATGACTGGAAAACCCTTCGGCCCTAAACTTGAGTCACTATCAAAGATCTTAGCCATTGGGGATACAGTAATAGCCGAGGTGGCTGCCTACGACAGAACTCGAAACCCCCTCATCACCGTTCAGGGTTCAGGCTTAGGTAAGGTCAGCAGAGGCATAGTGATAGATGTGTCCTCAGCTAAGATCCCCCGTCTCATAGGTCGCAAGG
>DAOVDL010000067.1 GCA_030669485.1 Candidatus Bathyarchaeota archaeon | reverse complement strand
ATAGGATACCGGTTATCGAGAACATTCTCAAAACTGGGAAAGCAGATAAGATTCTCCTCGGCGGCCTGCTGGCGGAGTTCTTCCTAAAGGCGAAGGGACATAAACTCGGCAACAAGTCTGATAAGAAGCTGGCTGAGTTCTTGAAGGGTCTTCCCAAAGCGAAGGAGCTTCTGGAGACCTACAGCGATAAGATCGTTCTCCCTGTGGACATGGTTGTAAGTAAGGATGGAAAAGCAGTGAAGGAACATCTGAAGGATATGCCTACCACCGGTTCAATCATGGATCTGGGTGTAGACACCATTGCTGCCTATCGCACTTACATCCAGAAGGCAGGGGTGTGTGTAGCAGACGGTCCTCTCGGAGTCTGTGAGACGGAGGCCTTTGCTACAGGTACGAGAGAGCTCCTCCAAGCCCTGTCGGAGAGTAATGCCTTTGGGGTCGTAGGTGGGGGTCACATCGGTGGCGCTGCAGAGATCCTTGGGTTGAAGGATAAGCTCAGCCATCTCAGCACTGGCGGCGGAGCTATGTTAGCCTATCTTTCAGGACAGGGTCTACCAGCCCTAGAAGCCCTCAAAAGTTCCGCCCAACGGTTTGGTAAGGGTGGGTAGAAGAGGCGGAGCAGTTGCTGTTAGGTAACTTAAGCTTTATATAAACTCCAGTCAGCCTTTAACCTCAGATGGGTCAGAGAGCTGTAGCCTCGGTAGCTAAGCTCGGTCATAGCGATGGCCTTGTAAGGCTTGCGGTTCAGCTAAGCCGCAGGAGAGCCATAGTCCGTGGGTTCGAATCCCACCCGAGGCTCCATTACTAAACCCTTTTGTGTTATCTCTCTGAGTTAAGTGAGGTTGCTACGCGAGGGCTCTTTTCGGAGTTGCTGAAGGATTTCCAGTTCGTTTCGGGGAAGCCGTCTCCTCTGGCAGCTCTTCAGCTTTGGTTATAGAAAACGTTAATAGCTTCCCGTCTACGATCAACGGTAAAAAATAGGTGTATCGGCGGCGGTTATGTGGCTACTGAAGGTTACAACTATCTAATACCTTTAGAGACGTTAATGGTCTCAGGCGTTCAGATTGGAACTAGGATAAAGACTGGGGATATGGAGCCTTACATTTATAGGGTTAGACCCGATGGGCTCTTCATAATTGATACGCGGAAGACGGATGAGCGTGTGAAGATGGCGGCTAAATTTATAGCCTCCTTTCCGCCGCAGTCCGTTGTGGCGGTGTCCTTCCGCCTGTACGGTCAGCAGCCGGTGAAGAAGTTCTGTGAGGCTACAGGGGTTGCCTCTATGGCTGGGCGGTTCCCTCCCGGGTGTATCACCAACCCTCTGTCCCCAGCTTATATTGAGCCGCAGCTGGTGATCGTTTCAGATCCCGCCTCAGATGAGCAGGCTGTGAAGGAGGCCTCCAAGGTTGGTATACCGGTTGTAGCTTTCTGTGACACTGATAATGCCTTCAAGAATGTAGATCTCATAATTCCGACTAACAATAAGGGAAGAAAGGCTCTGGCTATGATCTACTGGCTTCTGGCAAGGCAGGTTCTCAGGGAGCGGCATGTCATCTCCGACGATGGTGATCTTTCTATCCCGGTTAATGATTTTGAGACTAAGCTCACTGAGGAGCCTGAAGAGAGGTAAGTTACCGCTTTTTAGTCAACCATTTTAAGGGCATCTCACATCTATTATTCTACAGGCGGGATGTGAACTTATTGAAGGTTAGGTATCCTAATAATGCCGGCTCCTGGTATGAGGGAAGTGCGGAGATGTTGAGGAAGCAGCTTGAGGAGGGCTGTTTCCTTCACTCTCTAGGTCCGGGGGAGGTTCCTCAGCCGCCTTCAGGTGGGGGTGAGAGATCAATCCTTGGTTTACTCTGTCCTCATGCAGGCTACATGTACTCGGGGCCGATAGCGGCTCACTCCTATGCAGCTTTAGGGCGGGATGGGCGGCCTGACACTCTGGTGATCCTTGGCCCCAACCATACGGGGATGGGCAGTGGGGTCTCGATGATGGCTGAGGGGGTTTGGAGGACCCCTCTCGGTGATGTGCCCGTGAACACAGAGGTTGCTAAAGCAATACAGGCAGCTTCTAGTTATGTAGATCTGGATGATAAGGCACACCTACACGAGCATTCCATTGAACTTCAGCTTCCCTTTCTGAAGCATATCTTCGGCGAGGGCTTCGATATGGTGCCGATAGCTATGATGCTTCAGGACCTAGAGGTCTCTAGGGATGTTGGAGAGGCAGTGGGTAAAGCGTTGAAGGGGCGTAACGCGGTTATAATTGCCTCAAGTGACATGACCCACTATGAGGCTCAGAGCTCCGCGGAGAAGAAGGATCAGGCTGCCATTAAAGCAATTCTAAGCCTAGATGAGGGGGTTCTCTTTGAAACTGTGGAGAGGCTGGGGATAACGATGTGTGGTGTCGGCCCAGCCGCGGTCATGTTGGTTGCTGCGAAGGCTCTTGGAGCTGGGGAGGCTGTTCTACTGAAGTATGCGACATCTGGCGACATCACTGGGGATCGGTCTGGGGTGGTGGGTTACTGCTCCATGGCTGTGAAGAAGAAGGTTGAGGCTTAGTCAGCCCCTTAAGGCATATCCCTCAGGCTTGAAGCCGCGGGCCCTCAGCCAATCTGCAGCAAGCCCTGTTACCACAGCTGGCACCCCTTTCAGTTCAGGGATGTTCCTAGCGCCGGTTAGGAAGGCTGCGACTCTGAGCTCGGAGATAAGTTGTTTCAATCTCTCTTCCACCTTCGCTGAGCTGATGGCTGCTGGGCGGAGGAGGGGTAGAGCTAGACCTATGGCGTCGGCTCCGAGGGCAATGGCTTTGGCTGCTTCTTTCCCGTTGCGTATGCCCCCTGTGGCTATGACCTTGAGGTTGGTGGTCTTCTTCACCTCGACCAAGCTTATGGCGGTGGGGATGCCCCACTCCCAGAAGGTTGAACCCAGCTCCTTCTTGAGGCCCCTTCCCGCTCGGTAAAACTCAACTGCAGCCCAGCTTGTTCCCCCTGCGCCGCCTATGTCTATCGCGGTGACTCCTGCCTCCTCCAGCATCTTGGCTGCCTCGGCAGAGATGCCTGCCCCCGTTTCCTTGGCTATGACGGGGACCTCTAAGGTTTGGGTTATCTCTTGGATGTGTTTAACAGCGTTGCGGAAATCTGTGTCTCCCTCAACCTGAACTGCCTCGTGAAGGGGGTTGAGGTGAACTGCTAGGATATCTGCTTTAATCATCTCCACTGCCTTAGCGGCGTCTTTGACGCCGTAGCCTTTTGCAAGCTGTGCGTAGCCTATGTTTGCTATCAGGAGGGCGGTTGGCGCCTTGTCTCTGGTTACTGTGAAGGATGTTGCCTGATCGGGGTTCTCTAGGGCTGCTCTCTGGCTGCCTACACCCATCCCTAGCTTAAGTTTTTCCGCAGCCTCTGCTAGGGATGCATTTATCTTCAGGGCGCGTCTCGTGCCACCTGTCATCCCCGCTATTATTATGGGGGCTGAGAGCTTCTTGCCGGAGAGTTCGATTGAGAGATCCACGCTGCCGAGGTCAGTGTCAGGGAGGGCTTGGTGGACGAGGTGAATGTCCTCGAAGGCTGTGGTCTTGGTTCTTGACTGGACCTCTCGGTTGAGGCATATCTTGAGGTGGTCGAGTTTTCTTCCTGATGTTCGGTTTCTCCTAGCCAACGGGCACCACTACTTCATTCGGGATACGACCTTTAAGTTTACTCATCAACTAATTATCTGTTCCCCCATCAGCATCTTGGAAGTATACTGCAAATAACCGTAACAGTTATCGTTATACACATCTTACCTTTAATTAATCAGGTCTACGATGATTTGAGGTGCACTTAACATTCACATCGGCAAACACACATATAGTGGGCGAAGAATAGGTTTCATACAGTTTAGGAAAACAGTGAACTGACGGAGGATACAGTTGTCCAAAACTAAGCCTAGTGTTAAGATTGTGAATGTTGTCGCTACAGCCTCCTCCGACCGAGGGTTTGACCTTGACGCAATCTGCAAAGCCTTCCCCACAGCTGAATATAGGCCCAAGGTCTTTCCCGGTCTATGTTTGAGGCTGAAGAAGCCGAAGACGGCTACTCTGATCTTTGCAAACGGGAAGATGGTATGCACGGGAGCGAGATCAGCGGCTCAAGCAAAGAAGGCGATCAGTGCGGTTGTGAGGGCGCTGAAAGGCAAGGGGATACCCGTCCTGTCCACCCCTACAGTTCACATCCAGAATATGGTTGCGTCTGTGGGTTTGGGTGGGGAGATCGACTTGGAGCGGGTGGTGTACGACCTGAAGCATACCATATATGAGCCTGAGCAGTTCCCCGGAGCCATATACCGAATGGACAATCCTAAGGTGGTCTTCCTTATCTTCAGCAACGGCAACCTCGTCTGCGTTGGGGCTAAGATGGCGAAGGATGTTTCTCGGGCGGTGGATAAACTCAAGAGCAAGATCGAGGGGAAGGGCGCAATATCCTACGGGCCGATGCCGCATAGATTTAAAAAGATGGAGAAGGCGCGGTGAAGACATGGCTTGCAGCTTCAAAAGAAGCGGTAGGTGAGAGTGTTTGAAGACATCTGAGTTGCCTAGACGTAGGCGTGTTAAAAGGAAATATCAGTGGAAAACCGAGGCAGAGCGAATGTACATTTAACGCCTAAAGGATAGGCTGTCACGTGGCTGTTGCTTCACTGAAAAACAGGGGACTGGAAAATTTTTGCTTACATACCTCTCTTTCTAAGCTTCGTTGAAGCCATGGGCTTCGCAACCTCGTAAGCAATTTTGTAGTC
>DAOVDL010000164.1 GCA_030669485.1 Candidatus Bathyarchaeota archaeon | reverse complement strand
AATGACCCCGTGAATATCTGTAAATTGGAGATCTATGAATTTCACATTCTCCTTTTCAACATCTTTTAAGACTTTTTCCTTCACTTTTTTCAACTTATGTTCCCCTCATTTTTACTTAATTTTCCCTGTTCTAACTTTGATACTTTTTCAACCTGAATTATAAAAGTTTTTTCCATTTCCCAGCTGTTCAGTTGTTGATTTTTATTATTGTTTCAATTGCCTCTTCAACATCCTCTGACCCTGCTTAATCATTCACCCGACGGGTGAAAACCTTGGTTGAGGAGCCATCGATTACTGTTATCCTTAGAATTCTTCAATTGCTGAGCAGGAATTGTAATGGATTTGGTGGCCCCGTGAATATCTGTAACTTGGAGATCTATAAGATCCGCATCCTTCTTTTCAACATTTTTTAAGATTTTTTCCTTCACTTTTTTCAAGTGTCGTCTGCTCCTATTTCTTGAACATAGACTATTTTGCCCAGTTGGCGGTGATCAACTTCTTCTTGCATGTTGATTATACTTCATCTAATAGCTCTTTCCGTTGCCTAGAGAGCTTCTTCTCCTCTTTCTCCAGTTCTTACTCTTACTACTTCTTCTAGAGGGTAGACAAAGATTTTACCGTCACCAATCTCTCCAGTCACAGCTTTGCTTTTTATGATCTCGATTACTTTCTCAACATCTTCATCTTTCACCGCAACTTCTATCTTAAGCTTAGGTAGGAGGTCTACTCTATATTCGCGTCCTCTCCACAACTGTATTATACCTTTCTGCCGTCCTCTTCCTTTAACTTCATAGGTTGTCGCTCCTATGAAGCCGGCACGTGCAAGCGCCGCCTTGACATCGTTAAGTTTCTCGCTTCTTATCACGGCTTCAATCTTTTTCATCAATTCTTCCCCCTAATACCATGAGGCATTTTACGATCATTAACGGGTTTAACCATTTTACATCTGAAAGGTATGAAGCCTCTTTTCATATAATACCTTTTAAGGTCACTGTCACTCATGTAGTCTTCCTCGATTGAATATGGGTGAATTATAACTCTTTCAACGTTCCTTTTTAAAGCGGTTTCCTCCGCTACTGTAAGCAACTTTGATCCATGCCCCTGACACCTATGTTCCTTTTCAATGTAGAGGGAATCTATTTCCATGGTAGATCCATCCTTTAAGAGCTTCAAGACAATCTCCCCCACTTTCTCATTGTTGACAAATAGTCGCATGCAGATAACTTCATGTTCCTCCGTTACCGTTCTGTAGACATTCCTAACCGACAGCCCAGCTTCAAAGGCATATGGAATATTGTATTGTTTCTCCAGAGTTTCCAAGTTAGTCACCCTCTTCTAAAGAGGAAGGTCTTGTGTACACGAAATCTGGATATGCAACCATCGTGTGCTCCACCAGATCTAAGCCTTTCCGCTCTTCTTCAGCCGACGCCCTTATTCCTATAGTCTTCTTAAGTATGTAGAACACTAGGAACCCTGTTCCGAATGCCCATGCAAAGTTCACTAGCATACTGATCACTTGGCATGCAAAGAATCCGGGATTTCCGTACAGTAGTCCACTCACCATGGGCCCGGTGGTTTGGTAAACACCGTAGGTCCCATCTGCAAACAGTCCTAAAGCCAAAAGCCCCCATGAACCGTTGAGCCCGTGGACAGATATTGCTCCAACCGGGTCGTCGACATGGAGTTTCCAGTCAAGGAACCAGACACCGGCTACAACTATGGCACCTGCAACCAGACCTATTATGACCGCCGCCACGGGGTTCACCCATGCGCATGGAGCGGTTATCGCAACCAAACCGGCGATCACTCCGTTACCAGTCATACCGACATCAGACTTACCATGCCATATCCATGTGATAGCCATCGCCATGCAGGCACCTGCTGCCGCTGCGAGTAATGTGTTAACTGCCACGATCGAGATCCTGAGCTCCGTTGCTGCTAAGGTGCTGCCCGAGTTGAAGCCAAACCACCCGAACCACAATATGAAAACACCTAACATTGCGAGGGTTATGCTGTGGCCGGGTATCGCGTTAGGTGTTCCATCCTTCCTGTATTTCCCTAGTCTAGGCCCAAGTAGAAAAGCGCCAGCGAGCCCTACATATCCACCGATTGCGTGAACGACGCCGGATCCAGCGAAGTCCAGTGCACCGTATCCGTTGCCGAGGTCTACCATGAAGGTGCTTGCGGTCAGCCATCCGCCACCCCAGAGCCAATGCCCGTAGATGGGGTATATAATTGCGCTGATGATGATGCTGTAGATGAGGTATGTTCTGAATTTTATTCTTTCAGCTACAGCTCCAGCTACTATGGTTGCTGCGGTCGCGCAGAACACAACCTCGAAGAACCAAAGTTCAGCTACACGCACATCGTATGCTTCTCCAACCAAGAGGAAGTGGGTTGTTCCTATGATTCCTAAGGAAGATACTCCGAACATGAGTGCAAATCCAACTGCCCAGTAAGCCAGTGTACCTGCACAGAGATCCATCATGTTCTTCATCATGATGTTGGCTGCATTCTTAGCTCTTGTGAAGCCTGTTTCAAGCATTGCGAACCCAGGCTGCATAAACATCACTAGCATACCGCAGATCAAAACCCACACAAAGTTGACTGGCGCTCTAGGGTCTTCTACCAGAGTTTCTGCACCAGTGGGGTCTGCGGCAGATACAGAAGTTACTGAGAATATTAACATACAAAGAACTGCTATACCAGCCAAGAGTAGCTTTTTATCCATCTCTACCGCACCTCACTGCACTATTGTAATGCTATCCTTAGCTGAGGGG
>DAOVDL010000044.1 GCA_030669485.1 Candidatus Bathyarchaeota archaeon | reverse complement strand
AGACCAACTTGTTCTCAGCTTCAATTGAAGCGATGGCGTTCTCAGTAATTATGGGATTAATGATGACCTTATACGGATCCAATTTCACTCAGCCCAAACCTCCTCAAGCCTCTTGAAGGCAGATTCATCCCAAACGGTAACCCTGCCTGGATGAGTGCCCGGCGCTAGTAGTTCAGCATTCAGCCGTGATACATGTGAAACATCTAATCCGGGGATGTTTGAAGCTGCTCTTCCAATCCCTCTATCCTTGTTAACTACAAGCAGGGGACCCTTGATATGTTTGGTTTTACGTCCCCTAAGCTTTCCCTTTCCAGCACGGATCTTCCTCCCCCCCTCTATCCGCTTCAACTCCTCACCAAGCCCAATTGCTTTAAGTGCTTCCGTTAGCTTCTTTGTTTTCTTAAACGCCTCGATTTTATCATCAACCACCAGAGGTATCTGCTTAATCCCTTGTACTCTATGCCCTCTCCCTTGAACAAGTTTCTTCTGCGCAGTTGCGGCGATAGCGGATCTTATAGCCAGCCGGCGTTCCTTCACGTTGATCCTCTTCACTATCACCTTCTCAGATAAGGGGGGATGTGCCAGTCGGCCTCCTACTGTACCGGGGGCTAATGCTCCTTGCCCTGACCTAGCGGTTCCGCGTCCTTTAACCCTAGGTATACGTGCCATGCCTTGACCTACACCGAATGACTCGGCGGTAGTTCGCTTCCCAGCCATAGGATCCCTACCTTTAGGCTGGATACGTCTCGACTGAACAGCTAAGACAGCTCTCTTTATCACATCAGGTCTGATAGGGGTTTTAAATACGCTGGGCATCTTGACTTCTCTGAGGATCTTTCCATCTAACGTTTTAACTGCAATGAGATCGTTTCCCTCCAGCTTTTTCTCAGCCTTAGAGGGATGTACCTTAACTTCTTCTGCCATCTGTTTCACCTTCAACTCCTAGACATGTATGTAAGTTAAGGCGGTGGCTTGAACCTTCTCAGGGCCTCTGACGGCATAGCGCATCCTAATCAACCTCTTGGCAGGGCCGGGGGCACTTCCTTTCATAATTAGGTAAGGTCCTTTCACAACACCGTAGCGGTGGAAACCGCTCTTGGGGGTGATCTCCTTGCCGTCTGTTCCCATTTTCAGTATCCGAAGGTTGAACTCAACCCGCTGGGAGAAGCCCAGCTGCCCAGCCCTTGGCACCTGTGAGGTGACCAGCGCGGGACTCCACGCTCCTATGCACCCAACTCCACGCACAGTCTTCCTCGATTTATTTTGGAGTATGCGAATGCCAAACCGTTTCACAGGGCCGGAAAAACCCTTACCTTTGCTGACCGCTATGACATCAATGTACTGCCCCTCAGAAAAGAGATCTGAAACCTGAACCTTCTTACCGAGAACGCCTCTCAAATAGTCCCATTTTTCTTTCGCTGTCTTACCTCCAATAGGTATCTCCATGACATCGGGCTTCTTTTTATGGATCCCTGCATCTCGAGGTAAAGTGCATGTGATAGCTCTCAGCTCAGTAACTCTATCTAACTCTTTTTCAATCTTTGAGAGCGCTTCATCCATTGGAGTTGCTGCCTTCCCCAGAGGGCTAACAGCGCGGCTCAGGTCTTTAGGCAGATCCTTAGCCCATACCTCAGCGAAGCTTTTCAACCCGCCATCAGTTGACTCGTATGCCCTGATCGCACATATCCAAAGGGGCGGAGTATCAATCAAGGTGAGGGGACAGAAGACCTCTTGGCCGTGGTTTGGTGATCGGGGGTTATCCTCAACCGTATACCCGTAGGTCATGCCAGCCTTGTAGCCTGCGAAGCCCAGAAGCTTGGGTTCATCTGACTCGCGCCAATAGCGAACCCGTGGCACTAAGCTTCGAGCTCGTCCTCTAGGTCGATAGGCCAGTGACCCTCTCCTAGGAGCATGTTTCTTTCTATGTCCCATACTCTCTCACTTGTAATGGATGCAAGACAACACATGAGGATATTTCTTATTTAAGCGTATAGTCTGCAGATTCTTTTTCATCGGCAACTGATTCCCGTGGTTATCTTAAGTTATGTAGATCTTCCCTTTGCCTATTTCCTCGGCGAACTTCTTCAACTTCCTCAACTTAGCTTCGTCTTTCCCGCTGAGGCTTTTCTCCAGAATTTCGTTTGCTGGTTCTAGCAGGTTCTGTTTTATATCTCCTAACAATATACCCACCATTTTCATGTTAAGCTTCGAAGAGCCTAACGCTATCAGGGTGAGAATGTGGAGATAGTAGATGTTGATGTAGTTCAATAAGATGAGGTCTTTCTGAAGATCCTTATCCATCTTACTTTCCTCCCAGTTTAGTGCCATAGCCAAGACGTAATCTCACAGCATCCATGTACTCCAAGTATTACGAACCTCCCGAATAGAGTTCTCAAAGTCTTCCTCCCGCAGACAACATAGTGACCCTCAACTCTGCGCTCCGTCATATCTGCGGCTTCTAAGACAACATTCATCCTACAATTATTAAAAGGCTTATTGGGGAAAGAATGTATAGCCCTCTTCTAAGAGCATGAAGCCATATTTTTATTAGTTCTAGATGTGCCTATAAGTGAGCAACTGGAGGTCTAGGCTACAGTTTCAGCTGAGCAACTTGGGAAGAAGGCAATGAATGCAACCTATAAACTTTTTGAACATGAAGCCGATGTGGGCATACGGGGTTACGGTGCAAGCGTTGAGGAAGCCTTCGAAAATGGAGCAAAAGCAATGTTCAGCGTTATGGTCGATCTGGAGAAGGTTGAAGCCAAAAGAGGCGTTGAGGTCAGGTGCGAGGCAGAGGATCTGGAAGGCTTATTCGTCGAGTGGTTGAACCAATTACTGGCCAAGAAGGATATTGAGGAAATGATATACTCGAAGTTCAAGGTTACAATTCAAGGGAGAGATAATTCTCACAATCTCAAGGGCCTCGCTCTAGGAGAGGAGTTGAACCCCAGCAAGCATGGAGCGAAAACCGAGGTAAAGGCTGCAACCTACCACATGTTGAAGGTGGCTCAGGAGGGTGACCTCTTTATAGCTCAATGCGTCGTTGACGTTTAGGGGGCTGGAAAATGGATCTATCTAAGATTAAGAAAATCAGCAACTATGAGTGGGAGATGCCGAAAACCGGAGAGATGAACGTTCCAGGTAAGATCTATGCTAGCAAGGAACTCGTTCAGGAGATGGATGAAAAAGTCTACGAACAGGTCTCCAATGTAGCTTCCTTGCCAGGTATTCAAAAGGCTTCAATTGCCATGGCAGACGCCCACTGGGGGTACGGCTTTCCCATAGGGGGCGTAGCAGCCTTTGACCCAGAGGAGAACGGCGTCATATCAGTGGGTGGCGTAGGCTTCGACGTTAACTGCGGTGTGAGGAACTTAAAAACCAACCTTACGGTTGAGGAGATCAAACCCAAACTCAACGAGCTGGCAGATGTCCTCTTCAGAACGATTCCAGCTGGTTTAGGTGTTGGCGGTGAAATAAAGCTCTCTCCGAGGATGGTGGATGAGCTACTTCTAGGAGGCGCAGAGTGGGCTGTTGAACAGGGCTACGGCGAGAAAGAGGATCTTGAGTACACTGAAGAGAACGGTAAGATGCCAGATGCAGACCCTAAGAATGTGAGTGATGTAGCCAAGAAGAGGGAGCATGGCCAGGCTGGAACCTTGGGTTCAGGTAACCATTATTTGGAAATACAACGCGTGGACGAGATCTTTGATGACAAAACAGCTAAAGCCTTCGGCATTGAGAAAGATGGCATTATAGTATCGATCCATTGTGGCTCCCGTGGTTTAGGTCATCAGGTTGGAACTGACTATCTTCGTGTCCTGACGGCGGCGAGCAGGAAGTATGGAATAAGGATCAGAGAACGAGAGCTTGTCTGTGCTCCCATAAAGTCAGAGGAGGGGCAAAGGTACTATACGGCTGTCTGCGCCGCGGTAAACTGCGCCTTCGCCAATAGGCAGGTTCTAACCCACTTAACGAGGCAGGGGTTCCAGTCAGTTCTCCCTAAAGCTGAGATAAAAGTTCTCTACGAGGTTGGTCACAACACATGCAAAAAGGAGAAGCATGAGATCGACGGTCAGATGAAGGAGCTATACGTCCACCGCAAAGGCTCAACGCGTGCCTTCGGTCCAGGGCACGTGGAGCTTCCATCAGCCTATCGACAAGTAGGTCAACCAGTTCTAGTAGGGGGAACTATGGGGACCTGTTCCTACATACTGGTGGGAACCAAAGAAGGCATGAATCGTGCATTCGGATCTGCCGCTCATGGAGCAGGAAGAACCATGAGTCGCATAAAGGCCAAGAAGATGTGGTGGGGAAGTAACTTGGTCAAGGATCTAGCTCAGAAAGGAATAATCATCAAGGGGCATTCCATGGGAGGTCTAGCTGAGGAGGCTCCCGGCGCCTACAAGGATGTAACCAGTGTTGTGGAGGCTATGGCTGGGGCAGGGGTAGCCAAGAAGGTTGCCATGGTCAGACCGATGGTCTGTATAAAAGGCTAAAGTTTTATTTATTCACCAACGCCGCCAAGTGCACCACATTTGCATCCTTAATCCCCAGCTAAGAGATTGAAGGCGGAAAGACTTGAGATGACTGCCTCCTCAACCCTGACGGTCTCGGTTCCCTGATCCCTCATCGTGTTAACCACGAAGTCAAAGGAATCCTCGACATTGCATCCTCTCCGTGAGAGTATTTCTCTAACTCCTTCGTTGGGTGAGCCGAATGCCACCAATATACCCTTGGCTTCAGACCACCTTCTGGTCAGTTTTCCTGCTTCCTCCGATATAGAGTTGCCAAACCGGGATGTAGCAATTTTGAGGTCGAACCTATTGCTGCCTGCAACCTCATCGAGAGTTCTAGTTGCCGCCTCAACTTGGAAGCCCCAGTAGAACGGTATATCCTTCCGTCTCACCGTTTCAACCGTTAGGTCTCTGTTGATGCTCTTCACTCTGACACTTATCCTCCCACTTACAGGATGAGAGCTTGCGAGCAAAGCTGGCCTCTCCACACCTATATCTACCAATGACCGATTTCCAGAGGACTTGATAATGACGCCGTCTCGGATCTCTCCTGCCCTGAGTTTCTTCGATGAGGATTCCAAGGGGTGGTTCGGTGTTCTCAGCGGAGGAAGAATCCCCACATACCTCAGATCAGGGGTGATTGGGAAGAGTCTACGCCTCAGATATTGAGGTGTAGCCATATAGGAGAGGATAAGCTCTATGAACTTCAGGTCTCGGGTTTGATCGGTTTTCCGATCCCTGTAGATAAGTAAATGGTCAACTCGAAAGATAGCTGAGGCCCTGCCTATGACCCCAACTTTAGCAGTCCTCTCTCGAAGGTGCGGAGTATCGGCCACGGTTGAAGCGGGGATAGCCACAGTTATCTGGGCTCTCCGCCGAGGTGCAAGCAATCTTTACGTCAACTTCCCACAGTTAATCAACATCTCTATGGGTGCCAATAGCCTCTTAAACCTTATTTGAACTGAGTTTATATCTTAACCTGCACAGAAGTGTAGTATATGATTCCTCTAGACGACCCTAAGCAATTTGCCTCTATCGATAGAAGTGGCATGTCCCGGGTGCTGGATGAGACTCCCCGATACTATGA
>DAOVDL010000005.1 GCA_030669485.1 Candidatus Bathyarchaeota archaeon | reverse complement strand
ACAACTATGCAACCTATTGGTTTCGCGGGAGTTTTAGGCATCTGATAGGATGAATGCTGTTCAGGCTGTTGCTTTTTTTGTAGCAGTCTTCTAACTGTATATAGCGGTGAGGAGGCTGCCTGGTTGGTTTCGATAAGGCTTATAGACTCCTTCTTATCTGAATAATGTTGCGGCTGTGGGCACGGACAGGTAGGATGCGGCCGTGGATTCCTCTCCTAGAAGCGGATTCCAGCCTGGTCTAAGACGGAGATAGACCGATCTACCGGATGCCCCCCAAGCCTCTAACCCGGGTTCACATCCCGGCGGCCGCACCATATCATGCCATCGGTATATTGTGGTAGCCTGTTTTTCTGTATTCTGTTACTATGCGTGGAAGTTGGAGGTTTGTTGGGTGTTCTGAATTGGAGAGAAGGCGGCTTGCTGCTTTTCGGTGGAAGGTTAGAGTTAAAGGGCTGCTGGTCCTTAAGTTAATTGGTTGAGATGAGCTTGGCATATACAACTGTTGAGGGTATAATGGATGATGTTAGGAAGGTTTCAGTTGACTCCACTGCGTCGGTGGCGGAGGCAGCTGCATCCATTCTTAAGGGTGAGAAGGGGGCTGTTGTGGTTCTGGAGAAGAAGAGGGCAGTGGGCATCCTGACAGAACGTGACATCTTGGAGAAGGTTATAACCCTTCGAAGGGATCCAGCTAAAACATCTGTGGGCGATGTGATGAGTGCACCTCTGATAACGATTGAGTCGGATACAAGCCTCTCAAAGGCAATAGCCATTATGAGTAAGAAGGGCATCAGAAGGCTGCTTATCACTAAGAAGGGGAAGGTCGAGGGGATAGTTACGCAGCGGGATATCCTTCTGAAGCTGATGGAGTTGTTCAAGTATCTGCTCATGTACTCGGGTTAGACTGCTCCAACGGAGTTAATGTTGACTCCCTCTGAAGGCTGAGTCTTTGCGGCTGAGGTGAATGGTTATATGTTTCGGTTGATGTGGTCTTCTAATATAACTATTTGAGTGAAGAGCGATGTTGGAGGATTTTCTCTTCCCGGGTGAGAGGGTGATGTTCAAGAGTCCCTCTGAGGTTAAGTATCGGAATAAAAAGTGCGACCTCTACATCACGGATCAGAGGTTGATAGCTTTTCATCGGAAGAAGGAGTGGCTTTTCGCTGAGAGGTTCAGGGACCTCAGTAATATTCGCTACAGGGAGGTTGGATCCATCCTCAGCAAGGAGGCAGTTATCACCCTTAAGACTGTTGAGGGGTATGAGATGGAGTTTCAGGGCAAAGCATCTAATATAAGGGCGGTGTGGCAGGAGGCTCAGAAGTTGGACATCGCCAAGAAGCTTGGCGCCCCAGTAGGGGGGCAAGTGAAATGTAAGTTCTGCGGGGCATCTGTCCAGCCGGGTGCATCTGTCTGTCCGGGATGCCATAAAATTTTGAAGTGAGTTCCCCTTTTTCCTGCAGGGTTACTTGTTGTGGTTCTAGGGTTCTGTCTGCAGTTCAGGTCTCTGCTAGGTTGATCTCTTAACTGGGCGGTTTGAAGCTGTGTTGGTAGTGTGGTTGTGGGTATCTTGGTTTAGAGGGGTTTAACCGAGGTGTTGAGGGGGGTGGATCCTTTGGTTACCAGTGGTCACCTTCGCTGTCAAGTTGGGACTTTCGGTGGTGTGTGTCTGTTGGGTGGCTGGATGTTTTTAACCCGTTTTTTATAGTGGGTTTAAGTGGGTTGATTTTCAGGGGGGTATCCACACTGTGGACAAAAGTGGACAAGTGTGGTCAATGGTGGACAAACGTGGATACCCCCCTCCTCATTCCTCCAGAGACCAGAAGAATCAGCTTCTCAACACAGCACGTATAGCATAGGAAACTAGGGAAAGAAAAAATTAAGCCTAAAGGTGGAGCAATAAGCTTTAGCCCGAACCTGCAACCAGTTGGTTAATGCTTACGATCATTATGTGAATTTTGTTTCCTTGAAGCAACCTTCTTCGTCTTCTCAAATTTCACTGGAATCTGGAGATCTTCATTTGTCTTAACATAACCGTGGATGATGAAGGGACCATGTGACATGGTGAAGGATGTTGTGAAGGGACCTGTGCCGAAGTGAGCCTTGAGCCGATGGTATAGGCGGTGGGAAACCGTAGCTATGTAATTGCCTCCTTTCTGAGCTGGGGAAGGCAAGATGAACTCATGCTTCTCAGTGTGACCGGTCTTCATGTTGAAAAGTAGCACCGACAAAGTGTAACCTGACAATACCTCTGAAATCCTCCCTATCCCAGAAGACCTATCACCCCCGTAAACTTAAAACTTTGCTAGCTAGATTGAAGACAAAATGACAGCGTTTAAACTACCTACCCCCTCAGGGGGCAAGCCGAACCTCTACATTATTAAGCTCCGCCCTTTGATCTCTTGACAGCATCCAAAGTGGTGGCTGTGACTGCTCCTAAGGCAAAGATTGTGACGCTAATATCAGGGGGGATTGACTCCCCCGTTGCAGCCTACCTCATAGGCCAACGACCAGACATCCAAATCATCCCCATATACTTCGACATTTACCCTCCTTCAGATGAAACATCAAGAATCAAGACTGTTCGATGCTGCCAGAAACTTGGCTTCAAAGAGATCTACATCTTGCCCCACAGCCAAACCCTTAGGGAGATCGTGGAGAACTGTTGGAGAAAGATGACCTGCATCATATGCCGAAGGATGATGCTCCAAGTTGCTGAAAGGTTCGCCCGCCAACTCAGAGCTGAAGCGTTGGTCACCGGGGAAAGTTTAGGCCAAGTTGCCAGCCAGACGCTGCCCAACATCTACGCGGTAGAAGAAGCCATCAGGATCCCTGTGCTCCGCCCGCTCATCGGACTTGATAAAGAGGAGGTAGTATCCATCGCTAAAAGAATAGGAACTTATGTTGATTCTACACTTCCATCCAACCGCTGCGAAAGTGCTCCTAAACATCCCTCAACTGAGGCAAAACTCAAGAGGCTGCTGGAAGAGGAGAGCCGACTGAATGTTGAGAGACTGGTCGCTCAGTCCCTGAATGGTCAGAGATGCATATCCCTCATAAACGAAGCTGCTTCCTAAGGATGTCAACGGCGGTTACATTCTAAGGGTTATCTAAGAGGCAACCCGCTGTTACGCATATGGAAAGAAGAAATTAGCAATCAGCATTGGTGGAAAATTAACTATAAATGTTATAATATTATTGACTTTAACGCAGAGCCGGGGTGGCTGAGTGGCCGAAGCGGCGGGCTGCAGACTCGCTCTACGCAGGTTCAAATCCTGCCCCCGGCTCCAAACTTCCAGTCTAGCTTAATCCTCATTAGTTTCCTCTCACTGAGCAGCTCCTGAATTTGGGGCGTTATTCTACCTGCCATAAGATAATTTCCATAATGATCCTTTCGTTGAGCGGTTTATCTCTTGAGCGTAGTTCGACGAATTCGCCGGCGAAAAGTCCGCTATTGCGACTCTTGAAGCTGTCCATTAAATTAAGCGATTTTCTTCTGCCGCGTGACCAGTCTAAACCTGGCATCTACCGCAACTGGGACAGAGGGGTTCATTGTTCAAGTTAGGCTCACCGCAGAAACGGCAGCAGAGAACCTGGCTCAGCATCAGTCTCTTATCCCATAGCTCTAAGGCTATCTTCCTGTACTTTGCGCTTCTGTAGAACTCTTCCACCTGCTTTATTCTTCCCCGAGCGGAGGGGTGGGTTCTAAGCAGCTCTCCAAGATGTTGGAGTAATCCATCTTCTCCGCGTTTGAGGGCGGCCTTAGCCTCATCAGGTGGGAGCTTGCTGACTAGAGTTACTGCTATTGTTGACTTTACCGCGTCGACATCCCCGCTGGTGATGAGGCTGGCTCTGTCAGCCGTCAGCTCTGAGTTCCTGTACCAAGCCAGCAGCAACATGCGCAACGGCAGCGAGAGCAGATCTCTGCCCAATATGGAGAAGCCTAGAAAGCTGGTTCCCTTAGCCAAAGTCTCGGCCAACATGTGGTAGGAGAGATGTTTGCTCTTGATGTGGCCCATCTCGTGGCCTAAGATGACCCTTAACTCATCCTCCCTACGAAGCATCCTCAGCAGCCCTAGAGTGAGAGCTATACTTGGCTTCTCATCTGAGCCGAAGGCGAAGGCGTTGGCGGCGCGGTGTCCTACTACGTAGAGCTTTGGGAAACGGTCTAGGCCTAGAATCCTAGCACATCTCTCGGCACACTTGAAGACGTTGGGCACTCGCTCTAGGGGAACGTTGCTGCGTAGAAGCTTAGCTTCAAGGTTGCGTTGAGCCGGCCCGGTCACATGCTGGACTATGGGCATCAGCATCGTAGCCATGTCGAGGTTGCTTATCGCTTCGCGATCCTCAGGCGCTTGGTAATCTCTCAGCCGTACCCCTAGCGAGGGATCGAGGTTTACCCCACAGAACCTACAGAATCCTCCTTCGACGCGGGTCACCCGTCTGCAGTTGGAGCAAAGGGTCTCCAAGCTTGCTACTCAGCCTTCTGTTACAAGACACATGGATGGCTAATTAAACTGTTTTGGAAATACCTTCGTGCAGCTGGTTGACTTTGAACTAGATGTTGTATTGAGCACCGAAATTCTGACGAATTTTGCATTTTATAAGGGTATCTGTGTGGATAGGAGAAGCTCTAAAAATCGTTACATACGCGTCCTTGCTCCAACCAAGTCTGCCTGGCGCAATCTCTTTATAATGTCCTCGTCACATGCAAACAACCGTGGATATTATGAGGTGGTTCCTCTATAAGATAGGTTGAGGCTGGGTTAGATGGTGAGAAACATTCAGAGGTACAGTCAGGTTAGGAACCCAGGCAAGGGCCATTTAATAATAAACCCCATAATGGTGGGGGGCATAATTCCCAAAGGGGTCCAACGTAGGCTTCTTGATGATGAGTGGACTAGAACAGGTTACGCAGTTTGCTTCGACTGCTTGGAGGGGCGTTCCAGTTTAATCAGGAAACCTAACATCAGACAGTTCTTGGAGGATGTGGCGGAGTTCCTTGGAGGCGATATGGCGGAACACAGCTTCGGATGTCGTGCAGCCCAGTTTGCAGTTATGAAGGCTGTGGCAGACAGTTTAAAGGACAGATCAAAAAGTTATGGCAAGATTGTGGTTGCAGATCCCCTTTGCCATTACACTACAAACATCGCTGTGGAAATGTTAGGCTTCAAGTTGGTTATGCCCCCACCTAGCCATCCCACAAGTTATAAAGTGGATGCTCAAGGATTCAGAGATAAGGTGGAGGAGATCCGCAGGGAAAGCGGTAAACTTCCAGCACTTATTGTAGTGACACATGTAGACCCCTATTATGGAAATCTCAACCCTGTTGATGAAGTGGGGAAGATCGCTCAAGAGTATGGAATACCATATCTAGTCAATGCTGCCTACACGGCAGGTGTAATGCCTGTGGATATGAAGGCAATGAAAGCTGATTTTCTAACAGTTTCAGCCCATAAATCTATGGCATCAATGGGACCGCTGGGCTTCTTGGTTGTAAACTCCGAGTGGTCCAAACGCACTTTTGCCGCGTCGAAGTCAGTTAAGTCTATGGGTGGTCGAGCGTTGACAACGAAGGTTCCAAGCTTATTTGGGTGCAGTGTCGGTTCGACCCCGCTAATATCGGCTATGCTCTCTTTTCCCTATGTCATTGAGAGGGTTGGAAGATGGACTGAGGAGTTAGAGAAGACCCGCTGGTTCATCAGGGAGCTGGAGAAACTTGGCGGCATAAAACAGTATGGTGATAGACCGCATAGGCACCACCTCGTACATTTTGAAACACCAATCTTCTGGGAGATCTCTCAACATCACAAGCGGCGAGGATTCTTCCTTGCTGAGGATATGGAAAAGCGGGGGATAACTGGAGTTCAACGAGGTTTGAGCAAACATCTTAAGCTATCCGTCTACGGTTTGAGTTGGAGTCAAGTTGAGAGGGTGAGGGATGTTTTTTACGAGATCGCTGAGGAATACATATCCAAGCATCACCTTAACTACAATATACCCACTAAATCCGAGGTGCCTGAGAAAGGAGTTGCTGAGAAGCCTTAACGTTAGGCGTCGTTATTTGGTGGGGAGGGATATGGGGAGAACATCCTCTTCAGGTGAGATGGGAACATCTATCACTGTCGTTACATCGCTATTCAGCGCCGTCTTAACTGCATTTCTGAACTCCCCATAGGATTCAGCTCTCAAACCTTGGGCACCGTAAGCCTCCGCCAGTTTCACGAAGTCTGTTGCTCTTCCAAGTTTGGTTTGAGAGTACCGCCTGTTGTAGAGGGATCTCTGCCATTGGGCAACCATTCCCAGCATCTGGTTATCCATGATTATAACCACCACGGGGATCTTCTCTCTCACTGATGTGGCCAGCTCTTGCTGGGTCATAAGAAAGCTGCCGTCTCCAGCTATGTCGACGACTGGGGAGTTAGGTTTAGCTACCTTGGCTCCCAGAGCTGCGGGGAATCCGAAGCCCATAGTTCCCAAGCCACCTGAGCTGATGAAAGTTCGGGGCGTGTAGACCCTGAGGTATAGTGCAGCCCACATCTGGTTCTGCCCTACCTCGGTAGTAATTATTCCGTTCCTAGGCAGAAGTTGCCTCAACTCCTTCAAGAGACGGCGGGGCTTCAGCGTGTTTCCATGGTCTGGGGGAGGTCTATACGCTTGCTTCAGCTCTGTGGCGTATTTAAGCCAACGTTTTCTGCCTCTGCTGGGTTTGATGAGTTGAAGTAGACGCCGCATTACCATCTTTGCGTCTCCTACAACTTGGACATTGGCAACCACGTTCTTGCTTATCTCCGAGGCATCTATATCCACATGCACGATCTTGGCGTCTCCGAGGTATCCTCCTTGCGCCCCGACCGACCTATCGGAAAACCTGCAACCTATGGCGAGGATGACATCTGCTTCTCTCATCAGGCGGTTGGCGTAGGGCAGCCCATGCATTCCTATCATGCCCATTGCCAAGGGATGGGTTTCAGATACGCATCCCTTGGCCATCAGTGTGTTCACAACTGGTGCCTTAAGTCTTTCAGCCAAGTCTTTCAGTTCCCTGCTGGCATCACAGCATTTAATGCCACCGCCAGCGATTATGAGAAGCCTCTCCGCTTTCTCAAGAACCTTTATTGCAGACTTGACTGCAGCTTCAGAAAATGCCTTAGGTTTTCTGTGGGTGCGTTCTACTTGTTTGGGAAAGGATACCTCAGCTTCACCTACTTGGATATCTCTGGGTAAATCAATTATGACAGGGCCAGGTCTGCCGGTGGAGGCTATGTGGAAGGCTGCCTTGACTGCTAGGGGGATCTCGCTCTGATGTCTGATTTGGAAAGTGTATTTTGTGATCGCTGATGTAACACCTGGGGTATCAACCTCTTGGAATGCATCCTTGCCTATCAGTGGGCTGGCAACCTGCCCTGTAATGGCAACCACTGGTGAGGAGTCCATGTGAGCGTTTGCTATGCCCGTTACCAAGTTAGTTGACCCTGGCCCTGAGGTTGTCATACATACGCCGACGCGGCGACTGACACGAGCGAAGCTGTCTGCCATATGCCCTGCACACTGCTCATGAGAGACTAGGATGTGCCTTATGCCGGAGTCCATGAGCTCATCGTAGACCGGCATGATCGCTCCGCCGGGAAGACCGAAGATTACCTCGACTTTCTCCCTCTTCAGAGATTCTATAAGAGCTTCGGAACCCGACAGCACTACCAATGTGTTACACCTTCATGGCGGTTTAGAGAATAGATGTGAAGTGACAGGGTTTATGTGGCTTTTGATGTTTAGCTGTGTCAGACATGTTTTTTGGGGGTTTACCCGTCGATAAAACAACCCCTTGTTTTAATTCCCTCGGCAATTATACAGCTATAGAAGAATAGAATATAATATTAAAGTTTTTAACTTGGAAAAAGGCCTTGGGCGGGCGTATTATTGGGTAGCAGTCTATAATGTTCCTAAATTTTCTGGCATCAGCTTCAGGTAAAGATCAGATGCTTCCTTGTTGCCCTCATCTCTGTTGACTGGTTGAAACAGGTTTTTCAGTCAGCAGACAGTTCACCTATAGTTGTTCTTGATGCACCTGTACAGAACCCTAAAATCGCGTGGTTCACTTATACAGCTTAACCTAATGGTTAAGATTTGATAGAGATGGTGGTTGAAAGTGGTGATGTTTTGGGAGATCTGGCGGAGAGCTGAGCAGGGCACTGAGGTTTCTGAGAAGACGTTTGACCTCGACCTTGCCAGAAAGCTCAGACTTCTTAAAAAGAAGTACAAGATCCGTTACGATCCAGAAGAGCCTCTGCCTGCTGATACAGCTGTAGCGCGACAGGTCTTCGCGGCCGCTGTTGAACTTCTATGTGATGTGGGGGTTTTCTGTACCAGCAGTTCTCGCATTATAAAGGTGCGGGAAGAGGAGGTGGAGGAGGCTCTTCGAAACGCTCCACAGAGGCTTTCCCTTGGTGAGGGACGGGAACGCGTTGAATATAGGAGTCGAACTCCAGCTGATGGCAGTGAACCTAGGATAGGGGGAGGTCCTTGCGGGGGGCCTGTTACTGAGAACCTCTACGTCCAAACCCTCTGCAGCTACGTTAAGGAGCCCTGTGTAGACGTACTGGCTACTGGTCTTCTTACGAGCTTCGATGGGATGGTCGTTCAGAAGGGGTCACCCATAGAGATGGCGGCTGTCAGGCAGGAAGTTCGTCTAACTCGGGAAGCAGCAGAACGTGTCGGTAGACCCGGTGTCTGCATCTCAGGCGTCAACTCGGGGATAACACCTGCAGCACTGAACTTTGCTGACTTCTCTGGCGGCATGAGACCCAGTGACCTTCACGTTATCTCGCAGTTGAATGAACTCAAGGTTAACTGGGATGTCTTCAGCAGACTTCTACACTGCCAAGAGAACGGATGTATAACGGATGTCGGCCAATGTCCAATGATAGGTTATCTTGGAGGACCTGAAGAGACGGCCATACTAAGTGTAGCGGAGCTTCTCTCAGGGTTGACAGTGTGCAACGGGATGTGTCTAGGTTTCTCTCCAACTAGCCTCGACTCTTCAGCCAGCACTGATAGAGAAGCCCTCTGGGTAGGGGCCACAACCCTCCTAGCGGTTAAGGGAAGCTATCAACCCTTGGTCAAAAGTTTCATCTGGGCTGCGGGGGGTCCATGCACTGAGATGCTGTGTTGTGAGATAGCAGCCCAAGCTGTGGTTGATACGGTTTGCGGAGCTGACATGATCGTCAGTGCTGGGTGCACAAGAGGTGCCCGCGTTGATCACTATACGGGGATGGAGGCTCGGATTGCCTCAGAGGTTTCGAGGGCAGCGGTGAAATTGAAGGCAGGGGAGGCTAATGAGGTTGTTAAAGGGTTTTTGCAGTTGTACGAGGGAAAATTGGTGAAGAAGGGGGGATCGTTGGGTAAGAGGTTTGTTGAATGTTACGACCAGGGGCGGCTTGAGCCTTTGGGAGAGTACTTAGAAGTTTGGGGTTGTGTGAAGAAGAAGTTGGAAGAGTTGGGGTTGAGTTTCTGAGTTGTCAGTGGGTTAACGAAATTGATTTAAAAGTTGGGTGTTCGTCTAAGGTTAGCCGGGGTGGCGGAGCGGTAACGCGCTGGACTCGAGATCACCGCTTCGAGTTATCCAGTGGGCCTTGGGCTCACAGGGGTTCAAACTGCAGAGCATGGAAGTCCCTTCCCCGGCGCCAAATTGATAGTTGTTCTAGCTTGTGTGTAGGCGCGGTGTCACTAGGTCTATTATATCGGTGAGGCAGTCGAGGATCCGCTGTAGGATAGATAGCAGGGTGTAGATGACTGGCGGTAATCTGCTTTGACTTTTATTCAGCTTTCTCTCAAGGGCTTTGATCTTGGCCTCTGCTTCATCTCTCTTCGCCTGCGCGGAGGTTTGGGTTCGTTCGTCCTTGGCGAATATTGCTTTGACGGCGTTCTCGTAGGTGGCTTGGATGGTGTTTCCTAAATCTTCTATCAGCTCTGGGAGCTTGGAGTTGATTTTAATCTTGGGCATTTGGAGGGTGCAGTTGGCTATCTCGACTGCTTGGTCTGCTATGTTTTCGATGAGGCTGGCGATGAGGCGGTAGTCTAAGCAGTCTATGAGTGAGATGTCGAGCTTCTCGCTGAGCCTTGGGTTCATTATGAGGCTTCGGAGAAGTCTGACTAGTAGGAAGTAGAGGCGGTCTACTTCATCGTCTCTTCCATGTATGGATTTGGCTAAAGGGAGGTCGTGGGTTAGCAGTGAGCGGATGGCGTCCTTGTACATGCTTGCGGAGAGGATGTATTCTCGGCGGAGGATCTTGCTTGGGGGGAATACTGTTGCTTTGAGGAGACATTGGATGACGACCTTGTTGGGCTCTTCCTCTATTATCTCAACGCCTATGAGGCGGTTGATGGTTCGCTTCACACGGTCTCTTGCCATCATGATGTCCGGCGCCTCGATGGTTATGATCTCGTAGCCGAGGAGATAGTTGGTTAAAATCTTGTCCTCAAGACGGGTCAGAGACGTTAGGGAGATTTCAGGGACAACGTCTACGGTGTATTGGGGGTCTAGAACTAGGCAGCCGTCCATTCTCTCCCTCATATAGATGGGGGAGCCCTTCGTAAGGTTGAAACGCTTGGCCCAGTTTTTGGGCAGAGAGACTAGGTGTGTTCCATCTGTTGTTCGTTGAACCTTCCTGACATCAAGAGACAGTTCACTCACCACTTAGAACGGGGATTTTGCGGGCTTTAAAATGTTCTCTGGGAGGGGGGGTGTTACCATTGTTGAACATTGTTTAACATTGTTGATGATTGTTGAGCATTGCTAGCAGGTGTGGGCTCGTTGAGGGGGTGCTACCGCCCGCAATCTGGGAAGATTATATAGAGGTTTATAGGACAGATCGTAGACTAGGATTCATCATCCCGACTCAACGGAGTTAAGCATTGAAGTAGAGGTAGTAGAATACCGTGAGATTAGAGGTTAAATGGGAGAGGGGAGTTGTCATTAAGGCGGGTGACAGCGCCATCTGCCTAGACCCCCAGACCACCCGAACCCCCTACAAACACATCTTCATCTCCCACGCCCATGGAGACCACACAGCAGGCTTCAGGGTGAGAAACGCAACAAAATACGCAACCGCCAACACAACAGCCCTCTACAAGGCAGTTTCAAAACGGGACACAGGGAAGGTTAAAACCCTCACCTATGGGAGACGGGTTAAGGCAGGAGGCTTCGAGGTCACAGCCTACAACGCAGGGCACATCCTCGGCTCAACCATCTTCCGAGTGGACACCGGGGAGGGGGTTGTGGTCTACACCGGGGACCTGAACTGCACCGACACCCTCATAACCTCAGCAGCCCACCCCATCAGTTGCGACATCCTCATCACCGAGGCACCCTTCGGGAAGGCAGCCTTCACCTTCCCCCCACGAGACCAAACCTACATGCAGATAGTTCAGTGGGTTGTAGAGAAGGTGAAGGAGGGCAGACCACCCACCTTCTACGTCTACGCCCTAGGAAAAGCCCAAGAAATCATCAAGATCCTCAACAGGTTCACGGAGGTCAAGGTCTCAGTTCACCCCCGCATAGCAAGGGTTAACAAAGTTTACGCCAAATCCAAAATAAGGCTCAAGACCCAACCCCCTGAAGAGAGAGCTGAGGGGGATAAGACGGTGACGGTATATCCAAACCACCTCATCAGAACTCATACAGCAGCCCGGGGAACCCCCGCGGTGGCAACAGGGTGGGCGGTGAAATCCAACTGGCGAAGAGATGCCTTCCCCCTAAGCAGCCACGCCGACTTCCCCCAACTGCTCAACTTCACCAAAGAATCCAAACCAAAGAAGGTCTACACCCTATTCGGAAGCCCACCGAGTAAAACAGACTCCCTAGAAGCCGCAATCCAACGGAAGCTAGGCATACCAGCACAACCACTTCCAACAACAAAACAGCAACGATTGA
>DAOVDL010000009.1 GCA_030669485.1 Candidatus Bathyarchaeota archaeon | reverse complement strand
CAAGTTTGTACCTCCCCTTCATCTCATCTACGATACGCTCCGCAAACCTCTCCAGCTCAGGGCACCTTCTCTCAACCTTCACACCCTTGATCAAGAGGCTGAGAACCTTCAACCCGCTGAAGTGGGTCTTGAGCTTCGGATCTATCGTAAGATGCAAAAACAGCCACCTCCCTTTCCAACTGCACAGGAATTTAATTAATTGAATACATGAAAAGACTATGACTTTTAAGTTATTGAGACGTTAAAACTTACTATTCTAACGTAAAAATTGAGTTGCTGCTTAGTTATGATGGAAATATTTGTGATAGCAGCCTTCATGGTAGTGACGGGTGCCCTTGTTGGACTTGTGAGTTCCTTCTTCGGCGTCGGTGCATGTTTCATAATGGTTCCTATGATGATCTACTACTTTGAAACTTTTACAGGGGTTCCACCAACCCTAGCCCCATTGATCGCCTTCGGAACTAATATGGCCATTGTCGTTCCGACAGCCTTCAGCGGTGTACTGAGACATAACAGAGAGTTACGGGCGAAAAAACTGAGTTTTCCCACCAAGCATTACCTAAGCTTCGGGGTGCCTGTGGGTGTTGGAGGCTTCTTAGGTTCACTTGCAGCATTCACCTTCTTCACAACCTATCCCGCCTACGCGGGAATCATGCTGAAAACAATATTCGGACTGTTATGTCTCTTTGGCGCATATCGGTTTATGATGACAAAGCCGATAAAGGTTGACAGTTTGAGGAAACCCTCCATACTCAAGTATGCAGGCAGCGGCCTGTTTTCCGGGATTGGTGCGCACTTCATAGGGGTAGGCGGTGGCATAATATACATGCTGGTGCTGAACACGTTCCTTTCCGTGCCCATACACCTCACAGTGCCTCTATCTCTCGCCACAATGGTAATAGGCTCCACAATTGGTGCCTTATCTTTCGGAGCGTTCGGTCACATAGACCAGATGCAGAACCCCTCGGCTTACCCACCTTTAAGCTTCGGATGGTTCAATTTAACAGCCTTCCTCGGCGTAGGTATTACAAGCATGATATTTGCACAAGTAGGTCCTAGACTTGCTCACCGTACCTCCCCGAAAAGATTCAAGATGTTACTAGGCATACTCTACGTATTCATTGGTATAAGACTGATTTTGAGGGGCATCTACCAACTACAAGGATTGCCCCCACCAATACCTTAACATAGAGGGCGACACTTCAGAAAAATAGCCCAGTGGCACAAAAGATTTTTATAGGTCCCACTCGGTGAAAGTTAGCAGCTGGGGATGAAAATCATCGTCTGAAGATGGGAAATTTAAGGAACCTAGTTCTCAAGTTTTTGGTGTATATGCTCCGCTGCTGAGAGAGCAGAGCCAGAACATCCCTCCACTACCTCAGATTACGGTGACCTAGATTGGTTGTAATGTCAGGAGCCAAAGCCTGCGTTGAGGCGCTAAAAAGAGAGAAAGTCAAGGTTGCCTTCGGCCTCCCTGGAGGTGCAGTTATCCCCATCTACGACGAGCTGCGAGATTCTGGGATAAAACACATCCTAGTTCGCCATGAACAGTGCGCAGCCCACATGGCCGATGGCTACGCCCGGGTTAACGGTAAGGTAGGGCTATGTATTGCAACCTCTGGACCCGGCGCTACCAACCTAGTCACAGGCATCGCTACAGCCCTCATGGACTCCTCCCCCATAGTGGCGATTACCGGTCAGGTGCCACGCAGCGATGTCGGCAGAGATGCATTTCAAGAAGCAGACATCACAGGTATAACAACCCCGATAACCAAGCATAACCTCCAAGTTACCAACGCCTCAGAAGTCCCTCAAGCCATCAGAGCTGCCTTCCACATCGCCTCCACAGGACGACCCGGCCCAGTTCTGGTAGACATCCCTAGAGATGTTCAGTCTGAGAAAGGTGAGATGAATTTCTCCCAGATGTTCAGCCTTCCCGGATACCAGCCACCCAGTGAACCTCACCCAGGTCAGGTGCAGAAGGCAGCAAAACTTCTGGAGAAGGCTGAGCGGCCTGTGATACTTGCTGGTGGAGGGGTGAGAATTGCTGGTGCCTCCCCCGAACTATTGACCTTAGCTGGAAGGCTTGGGTCACCTGTGGTCACCACATTCATGGGGAAGGGCGTCTTCCCTGAGAATCATCCCCTATCACTTGGTAAGATAGGCGTCTACGGGGGAGCCTACTCTAATAAAGCAATCTGCGAGGCCGATGTGATTCTGGCGGTCGGCGTAAGGTTTGCAGACCGCGCCACAGGTTCAATCAGGAAGTTCGCTCAGAAGGCCAAGATAGTTCACATAGACATCGACCCGTCGGAGATAGGGAAGATTGTGAGGGTTGACATACCTATTGTGGGGGACGCCAAGGCGACGCTAAGAGCAATCTCCAGTTCATTTAAATCGAAGCGACGGCATCGCCCCTCAACATGGCTGAAGCAGTTAGAAGAGTTCAAGAAGAGTCAAGAGCCCGAAGAGGGCGATGTCGGTGGCACCATGAAACCTATAAGGGTTCTTAAGGAACTCCGGGAGCTGCTCCCTAATGACACTGTGGTAACCGTCGATGTGGGGCAGCATCAGATGTGGGCAGCCATCCACTTCGATGTCTACCACCCTGAATCCTTCATAAGCTCCGGTGGCTTGGGTACAATGGGCTTCGGTTTCCCCGCCGCTCTGGGAGCGAAGATGGCTAAGCCGAAAGGTACAATTGTTAACATTACGGGAGACGGAAGTTTCCTGATGAACCAGCAGGAGCTGGCAACCTCTGTTGAAGAGAAAATACCGGTCATAGTTATCATATTCGACAATAGAACCTTGGGTATGGTTGCCCAGTTTCAGAGGATTCTTCAGGGCAACAGGCTCTTCGCCGTCAACATGGGCCAGTCCCCAGACTTTGTGAAGCTGGCGGAAGCTTACGGTGCTCAAGGCATTAGAGCTGAGTCTTACGGAGAGCTCAGAAAAGCCGTTAAGGCAGCGTTAAAAAGCGAAGTTACAACGGTGGTGGACGTAGCCATTTCGCCAGAGGAGAACGTTGTCCCATTAGTTCTGCCCGGTAATGGTCTAGATAGTCTTGTTTGGGAGTGTTGAAAGATTGGAACAGCAAATCAGCAACCATATAGTTGCTCTTGTGGTAGAGAACAAGCCAGGAGTTCTCTTCCGAGTTACAAATATGATCAGGCGAAGGGGCTTCAACATAGAAAGCCTCTCCGTCGGCGCCATCAATGGAGGTAAGCTCGCTCGGATGACCATAGTCATCAAGGGTGATGAGCGAACTGTGGAACATGTTACAAAGAACCTTCATAAGCTGGTGGAGACTGTGAAGGTATCTCCCCTCGACTCTAAAAGGTCAGTCTTAAGGGAACTTGCATTAGTGAAGGTTCACGTCGACGATTCTAAAACTCGATCCGACCTAGTGCATTACACGAGGATCTTCCGAGGGCGAGTTATCGATGTGAGTGCCGAGTCAATGGTTGTGGAGATAACTGGAGATCCGGAGAAGGTGGATGCCTTTTTAAATTTAATTAAGGGCTACGGTATAAAGGAAATGGCCAGAACCGGGATCACGGCGCTGGTGAGGGGAAGTAAATCCCTGCATATAAGAGGACCATAAAAAGTGGAGTGATAGAAGATGGTGAGAGCATGCTACGATAAGGATGTCAAGACAAACTACTTGAATGATAAGACCGTGGCGGTAATAGGCTACGGTAGCCAAGGCAAAGCCCAATCCTTGAACCTTCGAGACTCTGGTGTGAATGTTATCCTCGGACTTGAGGAGGAGTGGAAGAAGCTTGACAGTTCATATAAGCTGGCAGAGGAGAAGGGCTTCAAGATATACAACGTAGCTGAAGCTACCAAGAGAGCGGACATCATTCAAATTCTGATCCCCGATATGGCCCAACCAGCTATCTATCAGAGTGAAATTCAACCCAACCTAACTGCAGGCAAGGCCTTAGGTTTCTCCCACGGCTTCAACATTCACTTCAAATATATCGTGCCTCCGAAGGACGTAGATGTCTTAATGGTAGCTCCGAAGAGCCCTGGCCCTAGGCTGAGGGAACTCTATACCGAGAACTGCGGTCCGCCAGCACTGCTCGCAGTATATCAGGATTGCAGTGGCAAGGCTGAGAGCCTAGTTTTAGAGATGGCTAAAGCAATAGGATGTACCCGAGCGGGCGCATTATGGACCACCTTCAAAGATGAAACTGAGAGCGACCTAATCGGGGAGCAGACCGTCCTAGTCGGCGGCCTAATGGGGTTGATAACGACTGCATTTGAGGTCTTGGTGGAGGAGGGGTACCCCCCTGAGTTGGCCTACTTCGAGGCATGCAACGAGGCCAAGCTCATCATCGACCTTATCTATGAAGGCGGGATGCCTAAGATGCTCTTCGGATGCTCTGAGACCGCTAGATACGGCGGCCTAACTGTGGGGCCAACAGTGATAGACGAACATGTAAAGGAGAACATGCGGAAGGCAGCCAAGGCAGTGAAGGACGGAAGCTTCGCTAAGAGATGGGTTGAGGAGTATAAGGCTGGAAGAAAGAACCTCAACACTATGACAGAGAAGATAAAAAACCACCCGCTCGAGAAAGTCGGCGCAGTCATGCGGAAGATGGCTGGAATAGAGAAATAGCTGAAAGGGAAGCATCCATAGGGCTTAGCCTTGACTCAAGGAGTATGCATAACTAAGAAGATCTTGGCCCGATCTGCTGGCAAGGAACTTGTAGCGGCTGAAGACTTCATAGAGGCCAAGATCGACACGGTTATGGTCAACGACCTGACTGGAGTTCTGGCGATAGACAGCTTCAATAAGCTGAAGGAGAAGCAGATATGGGATCCGAACCGAGTTGTAATAGTTTTAGACCATCTTATACCGCCTGACTCTGTGAACTCAGCTGAACTTCAGCGTAGACTGAGAAGATTTGCAACGGAACATAAGATAATCCACTTCTACGATGTAGGATGGGGGGGTATCTGCCACCAGATCCTCGCAGAGAAAGGTCATATTAGACCGGGGAATGTCGTAGTTGGAGCTGACTCCCACACCTGCACCGGCGGAGCATTTGGAGCCTTCGCAACAGGGGTCGGTTCAACCGATGTTGCCGCAGTCTTCGCCACTGGAACTCTTTGGCTCAAGATCCCTGAGGTGATGAGGCTTAACGTTGAGGGAAGCTTCAAGAAATACGTACTTCCCAAGGACCTAATCCTCCACATAGCTGGAACATTAGGTCAGGATGGAGCCAACTATATGAGCCTAGAGTTCACGGGACCCCCGATAAAGGAGATGAGTCTAGAGGGAAGAATGACCCTCTGCAATATGGTTGTAGAGGTCGGAGCGAAATCGGGTATAATTAAGCCTGACGAGAAGACCCTGAACTACATCTCCAGCAGAACCAAGACAGATTTCACCCCCATCCACAGCGACCCCGACACCGTGTATGAGCACCAAAGGGAGTTCAACGTCAACGATCTGGAGCCTCAAGTGGCGGTGCCCCATCGGGTTGAGAACGTGAAACCAGTGGATGAGGTTGGAAACGTGGAGATAGATCAAGCCTTCATAGGATCATGCACCAACGGCCGCCTTGAGGACTTGAAGATTGCAGCCAGAATTCTCAGAGGCAAGAAAGTTAAGCAGGGAGTTCGCCTAATAGTTATCCCAGCCTCACAGGAGATCTACCGTGAAGCCTTGAAAGGCGGGATAGCTCAGATCCTAACCGAGGCTGGAGCCTACTTCGCACCCTCTACATGTGGACCGTGTCTAGGCGGCCACTACGGCCTCCTCGCTGAAGGTGAGGTGTGTATAAGTGCAACCAACCGAAACTTCCAAGGCAGGATGGGTAGCCCCAAATCAGAAGTGTATCTGGCTTCTCCTGCGACGGTTGCCGCCTCGGCACTTCAGGGAAAGATAACTAACCCTAAGGATGTGTTGACCTGATGATCATTGAGGGTAAAGCTCTGAAGTTCGGGGACGACATCAACACTGACCTAATCTTCCCAGGCAGATATCTGACCCTAACTAAACCTGAGGAACTGGCTAAGTGCGCCATGGTTGGCGCTGACCCTAACTTCCCCGAGAAGATAAAGTCCTATGGTGTGGTGGTGGCTGGGCGGAACTTCGGTTGTGGTTCAAGCCGGGAGCATGCACCCCGGGCTTTAAAGTATGCGGGGGTTAAATGCATCTTAGCTGAGTCCTTCGCCCGCATCTTCTTCAGGAATGCTATCAACATAGGGCTACCGATCTTAGAGTGCAGAGGTGTCCACTCAGCGGTGAACGAGGGTGACCTACTGGCTATAGACATGAAGAGAGGAGTAATTGAAGACCACTCCACAGATAAAACCCTGAAAGCAAAACCCTTCCCCAACTTCTTAATTAAGATAATAGATAATGGAGGACTCGTAGAACATATCAATGCGGAAGTGAAGCAGAGATGACCACGTACAAGATAGCTCTTCTGCCGGGAGACGGCATAGGACCTGACCAGACCCAAGCGGCATGTGCTGTGCTTGAGGCTGTGGAGAAGAAGATAGGTCTCCACCTAAAGATAACCGAGCTGGAGGGAGGAGACGGATGCTTAGAGAAGAATGGTGTAGCCCTGCCAGATTCCACCATAGAGACTATTAGAAACTCAGATGTCTGCCTTAAAGGGCCTATAGGTGAGACTGCCGCAGAGGTTGTGGTTAGGCTTAGGTTAATGTTCGATCTCTACGTGAACCTACGTCCAGTTAAGACCTATCCGAATGTGGCCTCTCTCAAACCAAATATAGATTTCGTTATTGTGAGAGAGAACACTGAAGATCTCTACAGGGGGTTAGAGTTTATGATAAACCCCGACACAGCTATTGCTTTGAGGGTTATAACCCGTAGTGGCTCAAAAAGGATCGCCGAGTTCGCTTTCAACCTAGCAAGGCAGCGGAACAAGAAGTTAACGGCAGTCCACAAGTCCAATGTTATGCATATGACGGATGGTCTCTTCTCCGAGACTGTAAGAGCTGTGGCTAAAAACTATCCTGAAGTTGAGTTTAGCGAACTCTATGTCGATGCAGCCTCGATGCAGCTCATTAAGAGGCCTGAGACCTTCGATGTCATACTGACTCCCAACCTCTTCGGAGACATTCTCTCAGATGAAGCTGCGCAGCTGGTCGGCGGCTTGGGCATGGCTCCAGGAGCCAACATAGGGAAGAACTTCGCCCTCTTCGAACCCGTCCATGGCTCAGCCCCAAAATACGCGGGGAAGCAGAGGGCCAATCCATGTTCTATGATTCTAGCTACGCACCTCATGTTCAACTGGCTGGGAAGAACGCGGGAGGATGAACTTTGCTCCTATGCCGCTAAGGCAATAGACCGTGCAGTGGTCAAGACTTTGAGGGAGAAAATCCTCACCCCAGACCTCGGCGGGAACAAGAAGACGTATGAGGTTGGGGAGGCTGTAGCTGAGAGGATACAACCAAAGAAGGGTTAGGTTAAGTTGAAGGCCAAACCTAAGAAGCGTATAACGATCTTTGACACAACCCTGAGAGATGGGGAGCAAACACCGGGAGTAGCCCTCACCCCGGCGGATAAACTAATTGTAGCCAAGCAGCTGGACAAGCTCGGTGTTGACATAATAGAAGCAGGTTTCCCCATTTCTTCTAAGGGTGAGGAGGATGCCTTCAAGCTCATAGCCAAGGAAGACTTCAAAGCAGAGATCTGCGGCCTGGCAAGGACATCTAAAAAGGATATAGACGCAACTTTAAAGTTCGACGTGGACAGCATCCATGTCTTCATAGCCACCTCTGACATTCATCTGAAGCATAAGCTGAAGCTGAGCCGAAAGCAAGCCTTAGAAAAGGCAGCTCAAAGCGTTGAGTACGCCAAGAGCCACGGCGTTACAGTTGAGTTCTCTGCTGAAGATGCCACGAGAACAGAGCTTCCCTTCTTAAAGAAGGTTTACCGCACGGTCGTAGCTGCAGGAGCCGACCGAATAAATGTTCCCGACACTGTCGGGGTTATGTACCCTAAACGGATGGACGCACTTATCCGGGAGGTGGGTAAGGTAGTAAAGGTTCCAATCAGTGTCCATTGCCACAACGACTTCGGCTTGGCTGTGGCCAACTCCCTAGCGGCCGTTGAGGCAGGAGCCACTCAACTCCATGTCACTATCAATGGTCTGGGGGAGAGGGCGGGTAACGCAGCCCTAGAGGAAGCTGTGATGGCCCTGCACTTACTCTACAAGAAACCCACCCGCATAAATACGAAATACATCTACGAGACCTCGAGGCTGGTTCAGAGCCTCACCGGTGTGAGACTTCAACCCAACAAGGCTATAGTTGGCGAAAACGCCTTTGCCCACGAAGCTGGAATTCACACACACGCAGTAAGCAAGATGCCCCTCACCTATGAGCCTATGAGCGCTGAGTTGGTGGGAAGGAGAAGCCTACTGATTCCGGGTAAGCATGCTGGCCGCCATGGCCTTAAGAGCGAACTGGAGGAGTTAGGGCTCTCACCCAGCGAAGAGCAGATGAATAGAATCGTGAAAGAGATCAAGGAGTTCAGTGATCGTGGGAAACTGGTAGCAACCTCCGACCTGCTCTCAATAGCCTCTCAGGTCTGCGGCAGGGAGGTTGGACGCTTGGAGAAGACCATAGGCCTTAGAGATCTGACCACGGTGACCGGAAGCAATGTAATACCAACTACATCGGTGAAGCTGATTATCGAAGGAAAGGAGTACGTCTCCTCGGAAACTGGAATCGGCCCTGTTGACGCCTCCATAAAGGCCATACAGAAGATAACAGATAATCTGATAAACATACGGCTTAAAGAGTTCCGACTCGACGCCCTGACTGGAGGCTCCAACGCAGTTGCAGAGGTTATTATAAAGGTTGAAGACACTGATGGCAGGGTAGTTTCCGCACGGGCTGCCAAACCCGACATAGTTCTAGCAAGTGTAGAGGCGCTCATCAACGGTATGAATAGGCTTCTCCAACTCAGAAAGCTGGCTCAGGCTAAGAAGTAGACCCCGTCAAACTCATCTAGCTTCACCTTAGTAGCATCATCTGGCTCCTCAAAATGAAGCCCCTCTATCCTATGCATAGCTTTAAGATCCGAGTTCAGAGGCTCCAATGCCTTAGGAGCGTAGACTAGTTGAAGCTTATCGTTTAGTGCAATTCCTTTTCCCTTTTTGTATCTCCAAACTGCAGAGTTAAACTCAATAAGAGTGGAAGTAATCTTTCTTAACTCGCTCTCCCATACAGGTTGAGTTTGAGGGAAACTCTCAAGGTGGATTGATTCTCCGCCGTATATGCTACGCCATATAGCCTCCGTGATGAAGGGGCAGATGGGCGCCAGAAGCTTTAGAGATGCCCTAAGCACTGTGTGAAGCGTCTTCCAGCCGCCTCTCTGAAGAGCCTCAGAAAACTCGCCGCTGAAGTTGTAGGCTCTAGCTTTTACAGCTTCAAGGTAGTGGTCTGCAAAGAGGTTCCAAACGAAGCTTCTTATAGATTGAGCTGGGATGAAGAAATCCATCTTCTCATAGCCCTCAACACACTGCTCGACGAGATTATTGAGCTCTGCGAGGATCATTCTGTCCAGAGGAGCAAACTCAGTTTCACCTTCCTCTTCAGGGAAGGAAGAGATGAAACGTGCTACATTCCATAGCTTGGTGATGAATCTGAAGGAGCCCTCCAACCTCTCCCGACTGAATCTGTAGTTGGAGCCGAGTTTAGATTCTGTAGCCCCCCATAACCTGAAGGCGTCTGCACCATATTGGTCTAAGATAGGCTCGGGCCAGACGATGTTTCCCTTCGACTTATGCATCGCCTCACCCGCCTCGTCCAACCCCATCCCAGAGATCCTGACATGTTTAAACGCTTGGTTCTCGGTTAGCTGGTAGGTTCGGAGTAGCGAATAGTAGAGCCAAGTTCTAATAATGTCTGTGCCCTGCGGTCGGAGGGTACAGGGGAAGGCTCTCTTGAATAGTTTTTCATCATTGCCGTACCCTAGAATGAAGAGCTGGGAGATACTCGAGTCCATCCAAGTGTCGAAGGTTCTGGTCTCCCCTATGAACTCCTCTGAACCACACTTACAATGTGCCTGAGGAGGCTTTTCACGCCAAGGCTGGTAGTAGCGGTCTGGCGGCGGGAGATAGGGTTCCCCACACTGAGCACAGTACCAAAGAGGTATCTCCGTTCCATAGTAGCGGCGCCTTGAAATTGGCCAGTCAACATTAATTGAGTTTATCCAATTTAGTAATATCTGGCGTGCCTCAGGGGGATGGAACTCTATTTTAGACACTACCTCACGTAGGTTATCTAATGAGGAAAGTTGTTTCAAGTAGTACTCTTCCATGGATATGAACTCAACGGGGTTCTTCGATCTCCAGCAGACTGGTGTGTTATGAAGTATCTTCTCCTTCTTGACAAGTAGCCCTGCTGAATCGAGGTCTGAGATTATTTTCCGTCTGGCCTCCTCTACAGTCAAACCTTTGTAGGGTTCAGCAAGTTCGTTCATGCGACCCTCCTTGGTGATTGCTATCTTGGGCTCTAGCTTCAGCTCTCTATACAGTCTT
>DAOVDL010000052.1 GCA_030669485.1 Candidatus Bathyarchaeota archaeon | reverse complement strand
GTATAAATTTAACCTTTAAACTCCAAAGTCAAAGACCACTCAGAACAGCTCACCTGATCTTCGTAGCAGTATGTCGATAAAACCCTGATTATTACATTCTGTGGTACACTGCCTCATAATGGTTAAAGATAAACGATTTTGACAATGAAGAATGAATTGTGGAAAAATTATTTTTCTCAATAAATGAACTTAAATCTTGAATTGTTGTAATGCCGTAACTATGTTTAAATGATCTGCCCATTCTAGCTAACAACTTAGAATAGACAAGATCAACGTAAATGAAGTAACCCTTCGGTTTTAAAACCCTATTTACTTCCTGTAAGGCACCCAACCAATTAGATATGTGGTGCATAACCCCGCTAGATAACACAATATCGAAGTCATCATCATCGAAAGGCAAATTTGTCGCGTCGACCGCCAAAAAGCGAACATTCGATATGTCTCCAATATTTTCTTGTGCAAGCTGAACCATATCTGGATCTACATCAATTCCCGTTACATTCAAGCGATACTTCTCAGCAATGCATCTGGATACTGCCCCGTTACCACATCCTACCTCAAGGAAACTTTGATTCTCCTTCACATCGACAAAATGCAATAATTTTTCAGCACGGTTAATAACATGTTCAGCATGCTGAGGCCTATTCATAAACCATTTCTCAATTTTGCCTAACTTCACCTCTATTAAAACTCCTTTAGATCCAGATAACAAGCGAGCCTATCCATGCGACAATATTTAAAGCATCCCTCTACTGGCTCTGCTGATTCTCAGTTTGCTGCAGATGCTGTACAGGCGCATCAAGGTATACATGCAATGACAGCCACAGCGCAAGTGTCATATGTTTATAAGATTCCAGCAGCAATCAACATAATTGAGTACGCATGGAGCCTCCTGACGCAGCTACAGAAACCGAAGTTGCAGCATGTGTAGAAAAACATTTTGCAGGCTGGTTCACCGCTGAGAGCCTAGCTAAACTTCTCAGCAACGACCTCAAACGTAGAGTAGCAAAGATATACGTTGAAGTGGTTCTTGAAAAAATGAGGAAGGATAGACAGCTGCAAGCCACAGGATACGGAAATGCACGCTGCTACCGTACCAGAAAGAAAAGAATCGAATAAGGAACAACGGTGCGAAACAAGCCAACCCAAACTTCTAATTCATGTGGAATCTTCATCTTCTTCAACCCCTTCTTCTCTCCGCCGAGCATCCTTCAATTCAGACAGCTCCTCATTATAGAATTTCACGGTTTCCAAGACAACCTGCTCAGCTTGAGCTAGCAGTTTCTCATCCGTTATTTTAGGGAGCAATTCATAGATATCCTGAAGAATCCCGCTTGCACTGTTTCTAAGGTCTTTATTGTATGTGTATTCATTAACATTTTTCTTCATTGCCTGTTCTCTGTCATACTTGATGTTGCACCTCAAGTCGCTTAGATGCTCCTTCAACTGTAACTCCAATGTAAGCTTCTCAGCTGGGTTGGCTTCGGGAACAAATTTTAGGATGCGGTTGGACTTGACGCATGCATCCATGTATTCCTCCAGAACATCCGTTAATTTTTCATCCCGCCGCTTGACCAGTTGCTTGAACTCCTCATATAGATCCCGGTTGAACCTGTAGGTCTTAGACCTCTTCGCCCCCCTCCTCTTCGGAGGCGCTTCCCCTCGCTCCAGATTTTCAAGTTTGCTTAACATTCTTTCAGTCTGAGCAAATGTCTTCTCAGCCTTTCCCACTTTCTCCATATACACCCCCACCACCACGTTGAAGAACCGGGATTAAGGTTCGTTGAGCCGTAAGCTCAAGAGATGCATGGCTGCAGAACATATTTAAGTCTGAGAGGTGCCTGAAAGTGTTCGCATAGTATGACGTCATCCAGGATTATGCTCGTCTCTCCCCGTTCACAGATCCTTGAGAGGAGCAGACCAGTTGCCTTCCATAGGTCTCATCTTCCCCTACCCTTTCTGATGGCGTCCTGAAGTATATCCAAGAACCTCCTCGGCTCCTTCGGCGTTATCCTTATCTCGCGCCAAACCCCCGTCCTCTTCACCACCGCTATATGTTCAAAAAGGTCAGCCAGGTCGTTCTTGAGGATGCGTTTGGTTCTCGAAAGATCTCTGAAGACCGGGCCCCTCCTGACCTCAACATGATCAATGTCCCTGAATTTAATGTCGAAGAAGTAGAAGCCGGGGAAGCCTTGAATCCGAATTCTATCATTGTATATTATGTAGTTCATGAAGAGGCTCTTAGGGTTTCGTTCTTCATAGATCTTGATCAAATAGCAACCCTTCGAAGCGTTGCACGGTATATGTTGAGTGGGAGGGATGGCTGTTACTTAAGGATTTGTTCCACTGCATTGTCTCTGTTAAGTTAAGGCTTTTGATATGAGTTTTGTAACAGAGACACTGTGTTAGCCTATTAAGCTAACTGCTAGGTTTACATAGAAAAGACTTGATCAACCCACCGTAATGCTGCTTAAATAGTAGAGATCTAAGCATTTTTATAACTCCAATAATTATCATATCCAAATCTGGCGTGAGCGAAATGGATGACGTGCTAGAGTTACTGAAGAAGTCAGGATACTCCGACAAGGCAATAGAATATTATTTAAACAAGGTAAATGTTGGACGGATAGAAAACCCCAGCGTCACCTTCGCGTACACGGGTCCATGTGGCGACACAATGGAAATGTACCTAACAATTAACTCCAACAGGATAAAAGACGCGAAATTTCAGGCAATAGGCTGTGCAGGCGCCTTTTCAGCCGGCTCCGCCCTCATGGGGATGGTGAAAGGGAAAACGTTGGAAGAGGCAGAAAAGATAGATGAGCAAGACATCATCTCTCTTCTCGGAGAGTTTCCAGTCCAGAAAATTCACTGCGCCTGCCTAGCTAAAAGAACCTTAAGGAAAGCAATTAACAAATACAGAGGATCAAATTCTTAATAATAAACTGCAGGGGAACACGAAATAATCAGCATCTCGATGTCCCCGTTTTCGAAACATTTCGGAATTGAAGGTAACCCGATACTTATAGGATGACAAAATCTACAACTAAAATTCTGGTATGCTTGCTGTAGGTTAAGATGGGAACGATATATGATGAGATAGAGCCGAAGATCTATGGAAAGATAGTGCAAACACTTCAGGGTGAAACCCCTATTCTGGATGTCGGCTGTGGAGAGGGTCGTCTGGTCAATTTCCTAGCTGTAAAGCTGAGGAGAAAAATTTTCGGTGTTGACATCTCCAGCGGTAACTTCAGCGAGGCAAGAAAAGAAGCTGAACTTAAAAATGTTTCTCATCTGGTGAAGTACATGAAAAGCGATGCCACCAATTTACATGTGTTTAAAGAGGGCTCCTTTGGAGGAGTTGTCAACGTATACACATTGCATGAGTTCAAAGACCCCGCGACCGTTCTAGGAGAAGTTAAAAGGGTTCTGAAGAGAGGGGGAAAACTGGTGATTGTGGACTTCGTAAAGGGTGGTGAGGCTGAGAGGCTGTGGGGTGAAAGGTATTACACACCTGAAGAGATTAAATCTATGCTTGAATGTTCAGGTTTCCATGTCGTTGGATCAGAGTTCCTGTACAATGATGTAATATTCATTCACATTTCCAAGAAATAGGAAAGTGGACGATGACCCACTCATTTGAAGCGGTTTAGGGCTATCACTGGGTCGTACTCTCGTTCCAACTAATGATGAGTTTTACATGGTCTGGCTGGACATTGATTACAGTTTTCACAAACATCATCCTCCAAGTCTTCATCCAGAAACATAGATAGCTTAAAACATCTGTAACAAGTACTCTAAATGGCTGGGCTCTAGGAGCCGATGATATGACCTTCGAGGTTAAGTACAAGGATCTCCTAGGAAGAGTGGGAAGATTCAATGTTGGGAACAAAATTTTGGAAACCCCAACGCTGCTCCCAGTTGTGAATCCCCGAACCCTCGACATTCCGCCAAAAGAACTTCTAAACGAATTTGGCTATCGCGGGCTGATGACCAACTCCTACATCCTCCATACGCACCTAGCCGCTGAGGTGGAGGAGAAGGGGGTTCACCGCCTCCTAGACTACAACGGCATCATCATGACAGACTCTGGAGCCTACCAAATCCTCCGCTACGGAAAAGTCTCCATTTCCCCCCTTGAGATCTTAGAGTTCCAGAAACGAATAAAAACAGACATCGGTGTCATCCTCGACATCCCCACCGGCGGACATGTGACCCAAAGCTATGCCGAGTACACCGTAAATGAGACTGTGAAGAGGGCTGAGGAAGCCACCCGGCATATGGGTGACGGGAAGATCCTTTGGACTGGCCCAGTTCAGGGAGGAACATACATAGACCTTGTTGCCAACTCCGCAAGAAGGATGGCGAAGCTACCCTTCGACCTATACGCATTGGGAAGCCCAACCGAGATCATGGAGCAATACCGCTTCGATGTTCTCGTGGAGATGGTTATGGCAGCGAAAAGAAACCTCCCCCCCCAGAAACCCCTTCACCTCTTCGGCGCAGGTCACCCTCTCATCTTCTCCTTTGCAGTTGCCATGGGATGCGACCTATTCGACTCCGCAGCCTACGCCCTCTTCGCCAAGGAAGACCGTTACATCACAGAAACCGGGACAGTGAAGCTGAAGAACCTAGAGTACTTCCCCTGCCTCTGCCCTGCCTGCAGGAAGCAAACCCCCGCCGAGGTCAAGAAGCAACCTAAAACAGAGCGGGAGCAATTCCTGATGAGACATAACCTCTACACCTGCAGAGGGGAGATTGACCGCGTAAAGCAGGCAGTTAGTGAGGGAAGACTCTGGGAGCTACTGGAATTGCGAGCTCGAGCCCACCCCGCCCTCCTGACAGCGCTCCAAACTCTGGGAAGGCATAGCGCAGAACTGGAGAGGTATACCCCAACCTACAAACCCCGAGGCATCTTCATCCTCGGAGACACAGCCATCCAGAGACCGGAGATTCTCAGCCATGAGAGACATCTTCTCCACAACTACCAGAAGCCCAAGAACGCTGAAACCTTGCTCCTCCTCCCACAAACCTCCTCAAAACCCTTCCACACATCCCCCGAATACAAGAAGGTGAAGAAGGCTCTGAAGGACGCTGCAGTTAACCTCAGCCAACTCCACATCTGCTTCTACACAACCCCCTTCGGCGTTGTCCCCATAGAGCTCGATGAAATCTATCCCTTATCCCAATTCGAGACAGTTCACCCTCCTACCGCGGAGAT
>DAOVDL010000083.1 GCA_030669485.1 Candidatus Bathyarchaeota archaeon | reverse complement strand
AAAACGGATCCTTGTGAAAGGGCCAACCTTCTTGGGAGTCAAGGCACGAATTCTCAATGAATGAATACCCCTCCAGCGTTCAGGGGAATAGAATAACCGCATCCTTGAGGTCGTAGGGTTTGGTCAGGATTCCTGAAGACTTCGATGTAGCCAAGGCTCGGAAGCAACAGCGAACCCTCGCCAAGGCTGTCAAACTCAGAGGCCCCCCACTCAAGGAGATCCAGCTTGTAGGCGGGGTTGATGTCTCCTACCGTGGAGAGCAGGCTAAGGCCGCTGCGGTGATTCTGAGCTATGAAAGCCTTGAGGTCTTAGAGACGCAGACCCTTGAGACCAAGGTGTTGTTTCCCTATATTCCAACACTCTTCTCCTTCAGGGAGGCACCTATAATCTTCCAGCTCTTTAAGAGGCTGAAACACCGCCCAGATGTTCTGCTTGTGGAGGGACATGGCCTAGCCCACCCATACGGCCTAGGACTCGCCTCCCATGTGGGTGTAATCCTCAGAATTCCAACCGTTGGAGTTGCCAAGAAGCGGCTCTGCGGGGAGGTGGGCACCTACATCAACGGCAGAGCCCCACTTCGCTATCAGGGAAAACTTGTAGGATTCGCAGTTATACCTAAGCGGGGAAGGAAGCCTGTCTATGTAAGCGTAGGCAACCTCATCACTTTGAAGAGAGCTGTAGAGATCACCCTCAGATGCATGGGCAACCACCGTCTCCCTAAACCCCTCAGGATTGCTCACCGCTTGGCAAAAGCGTGAAAACTTATATTCGGATACCTACTCATTAATAGGTAGGTTCCACGGATGGAGACATTATGGTTGAAGCAAGCCTGTGGTTTCTGATCCTCAGGCTCACCAAGCTCGGCGCCCTAAAAAAACCAGTCTTCACCTCAACAACCACCCTAGCCTCAGCCCTACAATGTTCCCAGCAGACCGCCTCAAGGTGGCTTAGAAAGCTATCTGAGGAGGGCTACATCGAGAGGAGAATAGGGGCGAAGGGCGAAGAGATCTCAGTGACCGAGAAAGGGGCAAATGAGCTGAGGCGAGTTTACATCTCTCTCTCAGAGGTGTTGAAGCCTCGGAGAACCCCTTACATCTCCATCTGTGGCAGACTCTTCACAGGCCTTAATGAAGGAGCATACTACATTTCAAGAAGCGGCTACAAGCGGAATCTCGTCGAGAAGCTGGGGTTCGAACCGTACCCTGGCACATTCAACCTCAGAATCTCCAAACCCGCAGACCTCCAAGCCAGAAAAGAGTTGGATGTTGCACACGGCATCACCGTCGACGGGTTCAGCAACGGCTCCAGAACATATGGCGCCTTGAAATGTTTCCCCACCCTCATAAACGACAAGGTTAAGGGTGCAATCATCTTCATCCAGAGAACCCATTACGACGCTACAGTGGTGGAGGTTATAGCCCCAGTCTACCTGCGAAACAAGCTGAAAGTCAAGGACAACGACCTAGTCTTCCTCAAAATATACCGTTGAGTTGAAGAACGTGAGAGAAATTAAAGAAGAGATATACCTGCCTTTCACGGTGAACAGCAAGATGAGAAAAAAACTGTTCACCCCAGACATGGAGCTAACTGCCGCCGTAGCACTCTTCGAAGCCAAGAGAAAGAAAGGCTACTTGTTCACAGGCCCCGAGGAGGTCTCCTTCATAGCTAGAGGCTACTACCCCATCTTGGCTTATCCGTGGAGAGAAGGATGCCTCCTATTCGACGGAGAAGCCGACTTCCACTACCCCATCAATGTTGAGGAGACAAGCCCTCCCGAGGGGTTCATTGAGGAGATTGAGGTAGCCGCGGGAAATAGGGCACAGTACCTGAAGGCGCTGACCGCCTACAGAAGACTGATTAGACAGAAACAAGGAGGCAGACAGGTTAAAGCCAAATCTCTGATCGCCGACAAGAAGCTCACAGCAAGCCTTCTCCTCCTCAACCGGAACCGCGTTGCCTCCCCTCCTCCCGCCTTCACGTTGCCCACCGCCCTCACACCTGAAGCTGTCACAGGGGAGGTTGGTAAGGTTGCTGAGCTGTGGAGAACCACAGTTCGGGACATCGAGGGACTAAACTATACATTCAATCTCCTAGAAAGTCGAGAGGAGTTCTTCGAGGAGAAGATCGCGAGGGAAATAAACTGGGTTAAGAAGAGTTATGGCTCTACCCTAAAATGGATGACCTCAAAGGTTAAGGCAAGGGTAGCTGAGCTTGATGAGAAGTTAAAGAAGACCCTTGAGAAGGATGCCACCACATGTGAGCATCGCGTAGCTACACTCCTCCAGGAGAGAGAAAAACTAAGATCTAGATACAGGAAGCTCAGACTAACTGAAGGGAACTTAGCTGGTAAGCGGCGCAGAGCTGAAGAGCGTGAGGACAGAGCTGCAGGGCGCCAGTGGAGCAGAGAGTTGAGAAGCTGCCAAAGGGAGATCCTCACCGTGAAGCAACGGATCACGCAACTTGAGGAGAAGGAGAAGGAACTTGAGGCCAATAGGTTCTCCCTGAAAAGGAAGCTCAAAGAGAGGCATCGAGATGAGGTGGAGAAGGAACGTAAACGCATCCGCGAAGTTGAGGCTGAGCGGGACTCAGAGGTCTCTCAGAGACTTGAGGACCTGGAAGAAGTGAAGGAGCGAACCTCGAAGATAACTGCCCACCTAAAAGAGCTGATAGATGTTAGACGGCTTCAAAGGGCAGAGATTGAAAACCTTGCCTTCCCCTGGAAGACATCCACCCCCATAGTCATCAAGGTGCCTTTCTACGTGGCCTGCTACAAGGGAGGCGACAGGCTGAGATATGAGGTTCTGCCACCATACATAGTCCAAACCTCCACAGGGCTCACTAAAACCTTGAAGAAGGCTTTCTCACGTCTAGAGGCAAGGATAAATACGCTGCTACAGCCTGCATCCAAACCGCTACAGGAGATGCTCTCTAAGAGACTGGTCAAGTCTTTAGGGCAGAACCCAGTGCTGGAGCAGTTGATAAACAGCAGTGGCGCAAGCTTAGATATTCGGGATAATGAAGACTTCGCTGAAAGCCTCTCCAAGGGTTTGAAAGCGCTTAAGGTTGAGGGGTGGCTAAGTGAGAGAGAGAGCGAGAGAATTGTCAGTCTATACTAAACACAGGGACATCAAAGCGGGGGAAACCCTTGAGCGGAAGATGCTGCTCAAGCGATGTTTCCCCAAAGGCAGACTCAGCGACATAGGCAGAGCGATGGATATACAGTACTTCACAAGCCTGCCCAGCAGTTGGGCTGCAGACTGGGATGAGGCAACCTACAAGATCACGATATCGGTCTCCGACGATCAGCTCAGGGAGCTTTTCAAAAATTTCAACCCCTACCAGTGGCAGACCTTCTACGGTCAATATTACACCTACACAAAGGGAAGGCTCTTGTTAGAGGGATCTTGGGATCTCATCCAGACACACCTGCAAGAACTCAAGCTGAGGCATGGCAGAGCACTCAACCAGCTTCTCAGAAGCCTCTTGGAAGATAGTGGTGGGGAGAGCATTGAGAACTTGGAAGAAAGGATGAAGCGGCTTGGCTACAGAGGTGAGCGGCAGCACATCACCGACATGGTGAAGAAACTTGAGAAGGCGAAGGTTCTCACAGTTGTATACGAGGGCAGCGGCTACAGGGAGTGGTCGATCCGTGAAGAGCTTATGCCCATTATAAGGGCAGCAGCCACGGGCAGACCGATCTCCAAGCCTCCAACAGCCAAAGCTGCAGCTGAATCATTCCCACCAGCAGTGCAACCCCCACTCCCAGAGGAACTCGATGTTCTCAGAGAGGAGCTGGAGCAAATTGGAGGGATGGATAGGGAGTTCGACGATTATCTATCAGAGCTTCTTAAGAGCCGACTGAGGGAAACCATATCCTTCGGCGAGGAGATGTCAGCCGTCTACCTGGCTGAATACCTCAAAGCAAACTTCGGGCCAGTTCTCTACTTCGACAGCTTCCTCGCCATAGCTCAGCAGTACGGTCTGGCTGATGTTGAGATAGCCCACCACCACGGCAAGACCGGTTTCAGAACCGGCTTCAACCTAGCCCTCTTCGGGGAGCCAGGCACCGGTAAAAGCTTCTCCACACGGGATCTCATCCTAGGCAGCGGAAAGGTCAAGCTGCCAGCCCACGGCCTCCCCGGACGAAACAGGTATGCTGGAGGGATAACACCCGCCCGGTTCATCCGGATCGGGCAGGCCTATGAGGGAAGGACCCTTAACTTCATCGTTCCCGAGTTCAACGACTGGTTCAAATACAGGGGGATGGTTGA
>DAOVDL010000030.1 GCA_030669485.1 Candidatus Bathyarchaeota archaeon | reverse complement strand
CTCCACCTTATCGGTGGCGGTCCCCCTAAAGTGCCCGGCATCCGCTAGGATCCGCTGGCAATAAGGGGTGTGGGTCTCGCTCGTTCCCCGACTTAACGGGATACCTCACGGCACGAACTGGCGACGGCCATGCACCTCCTCTCAGCTAGTCCTGCAAGACCTTCAATCTGGCATTCATCCAGCTGTCTTCCCCGGTGAGGTTCCCGGCGTTGACTCCAATTGAACCGCAAGCTTCACCCCTTGTGGTGCTCCCCCGCCAATTCCTTTAAGTTTCAACCTTGCGGCCGTACTCCCCAGGCGGCGGGCTTAACGGCTTCCCTGCAGCACCGGAATAGCTCTATGGCTATCCCGACACTTAGCCCGCATAGTTTACAGCTGGGACTACCCGGGTATCTAATCCGGTTTGCTCCCCCAGCTTTCGCCCCTCACCGTCGAGTGCGTTCTGGCCGGCCGCCTTCGCCACTGGTGGTCCTCTTGGGATTATAGGATTTCACCCCTACCCCAAAAGTACCGCCGGCCTCTCCCGCCTCCTAGCTTAACAGTATTTCCCGCAGCCCAACGATTGAATCGTTGGATTTAACGGGAAACTTACCAAGCCGGCTACGGACGCTTTAGGCCCAATAATCGTCCTCACCACTCGGGGAGCTGGTATTACCGCGGCGGCTGACACCAGACTTGCCCTCCCCTTATTACCCCCAGCTGATTAGACTGAGGAAAAGTTACCTTCAGCAGGTGACACTCGGGGTGACCCCGTCACGCTTTCGCGCATTGCGGAGTTTTCGCGCCTGCTGCGCCCCGTAGGACCTGGATCCTTGTCTCAGGATCCATCTCCGGGCTCCCGCTCTCACGGCCCGTACCGGTTATAGGTTTGGTGAGCCGTTACCTCGCCAACAGCCTGATCGGACATGGTCCTATCCTCGAGCAACGCCAAGAAGCATGGCCTTGACGCTTTTTAAATGAGATACCATTCCAGGCCACCTCATCTATCGAGGTTTAACCCCAGTTTCCCGGGAGTATCCCCGTCTCGAGGGCAAATTAACCATGTTTTACTGAGCCTTACGCTGCTCCTCTACCATAGCTTAGAAGCGCGCAACTTGCATGGCTTAGCCCCACCCCGATAGCAGTAAGGTCCGGCAGGATCAACCGGAACTCACAATTATATAGAATACAGCCAAAAGTCGATCGGAAATGGCGGTGCAATAAACCCACATCGGACCTAAAGGCTTTGCTTACTTAGGTCTTCATAGTGTGCCCGTGACCGGAGGTCGAATTTGTCATCCTCAGACTAAACGTCTTCACAGTCTATTCGACGCCGCCGCATATGAGGCCACGGGCGACTTATTTTCTCCTCGGCAAAGTATAGAGACATGGGAGCGTCATATAAGGGTTACTTATCGGTGATAGTGAAGATTAGTGGGGTGAGTGGTAAGGTTTTTCTATAAACATTTAAAAATGCCTTGCTTAGCTTCCGAAGCCGCAGATCTTAGTCAGTTGCCTAAATGGTAGCTTAGGAGGAACGGCGGTTACTTTTTTCCTCTTCTCTGCCACTTCTTCAGAGGCTTCACTCCACTCTTGTAGAGATAGTAGATGTAACCATCTGTCAGGGATTGCTCGCTGGCTTTGAGGATGTTAGTCGAAACACCTATGGTTGACCATCTTAATCCTTCTGCCTCGAAGTCTATGATGACTCTTACAGCTGCAGCGGTTCCCCTCTCCACATTGATCTCCCTCACTCTGTAGCCGACTAGTTTGACATTGGAAATTTGGGGATGCTGCTTTTCCAGAGCCTTCCGGAGAGCCATATCGAAGGCGTTGACGGGGCCGTTTCCCTCCCCTGCCACTATCGAGTCTCGTTTTCCGATCTTCAGCTTCACGGTACTCTCAGCTGAAACCCCCAAGACCTCCCCTGTCACCAAGGCTTTCCAGTTGATGAGGGTGAAGTAGTTAAGATCTACACCTATAGCCTTGGCGTAGATTAGGTTCAAGGAGGCTTCAGCGTTCTCGAAATGATATCCCTCCTCCTCAAGCTTCTTCACCCGCCGGAGTGTTCGAGCTGCCCTTGGATCTTTTTTATCCAACTTGAATCCGAACTCGCGGGCTTTGTTCACTATGCTCGCTAAGCCTGCTTGAGAGGAGACAGCGAGAGCTCTAGTGTTCCCTAAGAGTATTGGGTCGAAGCTCTCGTATGTATTGGGCTGTTTTAGAACTGCATGGACATGGATGCCTCCTTTGTGAGTGAAGGCATAGCGACCGACAAATGGCTGGCACTCATTTGGTGTCACATCAGCCACCTCGTAGACATAGTTTGAAACTGATGTCAGGAGGGGTAGGTTCAAACCTGTCTTGACGCCGAGGCTGAGTTCTAGGTTGCCCACGACCTCAACAAGGTTTGCATTACCACACCGCTCACCTAAACCGTTTATCGTTCCCTGAACCTGTCTCGCACCAGCTGTAACAGCTGCTAGGCTGTTGACTGTTGCTAAGCCGCGGTCATTATGGGCATGTATACCGAGGAGGCCGCCGACCGCCTTCCTTACGGAGCGCACTATTTCAGCTATATCCGTTGGCAGATTTCCGCCACGTGTGTCACATAAGATGAGAGCCTCAGCGCCTGCCCCTGCTGCTGCCTTCAGAGTCTTAACTGCATATTTTGGGTTGGCTTTGAAGCCGTCGAAGAAATGTTCGGCGTCGAACAGAACGGGATAACCTTGGTTTCGGACGTATTCCACAGAGCTGATGATCATTTGGAGGTTTTCCTCAAGTGATGCCCTCAGGACAGATTTGATGTGAAGTGGCCAAGATTTCCCGAAGATTGTTACTGCATCTGCTTCGACCTTTGTGAGGACATTTAGGTTGGGATCCTTCTCCGGTCTCAGATTTGGCTTCCGAGTCATTGTGAATGCCACGATCTTTGAACGTAGACCCTCGGCTTTGACTCTCTTGAAGAAAGCTATCTCGGCTTTGTTGGTGACATTTGGCCAGCCGCCTTCTATATAGGGGACGCCGAGGTCGTTGAGCCGGTTGGCTATCTTCAACTTGTCTTCTAGGGAAAAGTTAACTCCTATCTGCTGGTTCCCATCTCTCAGAGTTGTATCGTAGATCTCAACTGCCTTAGGCTTGGAAGAACTGGTTGGATCTAGCGTGGGGTCAAAGTTCTGGTGGTGGTTAGAAAATTTTACAGTCACCCAATTCCAGCACCGCTTTAAAGTCTTCTCAAAGGCTTCACTAATAAGTATTTTCATATCGCAGATGGCGGTGCGATGAGCTGGTAACTAAGTTCCTTGAGGGGGGGTGGGGGTAAGGTGAGAAAAGGAGGGGTTGATTATGTTTATTCGTATTCGATGGTGGCTGGGGGTTTCGGGGAGATGTCTAGGTAGACGGCTTTAACTCCGCATTTCTCCACAACCTCATCTGCTATGCCTCGGAGGGTGTCGAAGGGCAACTCGTTCACCCATGCCTTCATCGCGTCAATGCTGTTCACCGTTCTTATGGCTATCAAGTAGCCCTGTGAACCTTCCTTGCTGCTGATCTTGTATAGTACACGGGAAAGCTGTGTTTCATCTGGAAGTTCGCTGCCGAGCTTCTTCAAGGTCGGGTAGTCCAGCCCCGTGGGGCTCTCGATGCAGAGTGGTTGGCTGTAGATCCTTTTTCCCTCTCGTACACCCGTGACCTTGATGTCTAAGATGTTGCAGGTCAGGTTCTCTTGGCCAGCTTTCTCCTTCGCCATCTTGGCAACTTCTGGGGGGGTGTTTAGTAGTTTATCGTCAAATGTTGCAGCGAAAGATTGGAAGGGTATCTGTTCCCCAGTTACGGCGTTGATGTAGAGGATGACCCCGTGCTTCTTGAGAGAGTGCTCGTCCACCTTGCTCTCAACAATATCGTTGGCTCTCTTCTCAATGCCCAGCTTCTCAGGGGTTATAGCACCGACTGTTCTGACGGATAGGCCGGGTCCGGGGAAGGGTTGCCTCAGCCAGTTGCCTTCTAATGCTTTTAACTTATGATTCTCCCAAAGCGCCTTGGCAACTCGTCTGACCTCGTCTTTGCAGAGTCCTGCTACGGGTTCAACGATCTTCTTAACTTTGCTGAACTTGAGGAAGACGTTGTGTTGACTCTTGACACCGCCCTCAGTCTCTATGATGTCGGGCAGAATTGTACCCTGCGCCAGAACGTTGCATTGGGATTCGGTCATCTGCTGGTCTGTGGCTATCTCGTAGGCTCGTCGGAAACCAAGCCGCTTCTCTTCAGCGTCAGGTATATTCATAACACGCCCATAGAAGAGGTCTCGGGCATTTACAACCTTCAGGTTTTTGAATCCGGAGAACTTCTCAGCTATTATTTGAGGTTCCTCTTGCCCTCCAATGATCCTCATGAAGCCTGTGTCGATATGTGTGACATATAGTCGGTTTCCGATCTCAAGGTCTAAGAGAGCGGCAGTCACTACGGAGTCAACTCCGCCGGAGAACAGGATCTGAACCCTGTCCTCGGTGTTCAAGTGTTCCTTGATGAATTTGAGGGCGCCCTCGATGAACTTCTCAGGGTTCTGCCTTGGCGATGTCTCGGGCTTAATATACCTGTAAATGGTGGCTTCAGACATGAGGTAACTCTAACTGTTATCCTTGATTTAAAGATTAGTCAAAATGTGCTGAGGCTTAGATATTCTGCTCTCTCGTAAGGTTACTGTTTTCCAGCAGGATGCCGGCGAGGTTCTGGTTCCTAGGAACCCATCTTATGGAGAATTTCTCAAGTTTGCTACTCAGAGTCACTGCTTCTCGGTGGAGGTTCTGGAGAGCCCGGTTTCTCACCTTGTACTCGCCTTTAAGCTGTCTGACTAGAAGTTCGCTGTCGCTCAGGATCTCCACTGCCCGACCGCCCTCACCCAACACCATTCTCAGAGCCTTGATCAGGGCGAGGTACTCGGCTTGGTTGTTTGTCACCGCTCCCACGGGTTCCACCAGTTTCTTCTTGTCCATGACCACGGATATGTAGCCCCTGCGGTTGGCCTTCAAGTGGTGGCCCTTAACCCCGCCGTCGATGTATACCTTCACTTCGTTTCCCTCTCCTGCTGAGGGCTGAGAGGAGATACATTATGAATAAGATGGATAGGAAGGGTGAGAAGGGGAGAAATGTTCCACCGGCACCCGAGGCCTTGCTCTCGCCTTCCAAGTGGACTGTGTTGCTGAAGGGGGGTTCCTCAAGGTTTGGCTCCTCAACGGAGATTTCGTAGAACCATATCTCTTCAGATGTGAGGTCTTCAGGTGTCCATCCGAGGGGGTTGTTACGTCCCGTTGCCTCTGCCCAGATCCAGCCTGATTCGCCTTTGAAGGCCCAGTCTACGTTGGCCTTCTTGTAGCCGGGAGGATCAAAATGAACCATCGCGGCAGCGTGGCCGGGAACCACTACGATGGCTGAGCGGAAGCCAGCGCCCTTGAACATCACCGCTAGGAGGATGGCCATGTCCTCACAGTCACCACATGTGCGGCCTTCTTTTTCTATGGTTTGTGCTAACTCGTCGGCGTTGGTTGCGAACTCCTCCACGTTGTATATGTCTATGTCTGATGTGTAGTGAACGCGGTCCCTGACGTAGCAGAAGATCTTCTCGGCGCATTGCTGGCGGTTGGGGTATTGGGCTGCGAACTCTTCTCCTATCTTGTATGCTATATCCTGGTATCCGCCTAGGCTTTCAAAGACTATGACTGGCCTGAAGTCTTGGCGGGAGATGTGTTGGAAGTATCCGTCTTCACCGTATGGTCGGGTTCTGGCTACGTTCCAGTCATCATATCTGTCTTTGTCCTTTTCTGTTGGTTCACTGCTGGGGATAGCGAAGACTGGGTTTATCGCCGTTAGGGTGAGGACTATGCCTAGGATCAGCACGATGTAGATTGTCTTCATGGGTGAGGGGCTCATATCGATGTTGTTAGGGAGGCATGCATGACGAGGCCGAGGAAGACGAGGTAGCTGAAGGTGTAGATGCCTACTGCAACAGGGTTCTCTTTTATGCTCAGGAAGGGTATCTTCGGCGTCAGCCGGTTGAGGATGTGGAAGAGGGCTATGCCTAGGAGGAGGCTGACGAAGAAGCTGACTGTAAGCAGGGTTAGGCGGGTGGGATCTATCAGGTTCTCTATGAGGGGGGCGCCTATTAGGATGGGTGTTACTAGTACGCCGTGGATTACTAGGCCGAAGAGGATGAAGAATCCTGCTATGAAGAGGGCGGTTGAGAGGGGGTTCTCCCCTATGTGTTCGCGGTGGGGGATGCTGGGTGTCAGGGCGTCTAGAATCCTTATGCCCAGCCAGCCTAGGAAGACGCATATGAGGGAGAGTATCACGGTTCGGGCCAGGTATATGGCTACTATGATGTAGAAGGGGGCTATTGGACCTAGGGTGCTCATTGTGGATGAACCTCTGATGGGTTTATCTCCATGCGGGGGCCTTGGACATCACTTCGTCAACGACCTTCTCAGCCTCTTCCCGCGACTTCTTTATGGCATCCATGTAGAATTGTATCATCCCCTCCCGAACCTCGCTTCGGCTCTTAAGTTTGCCTGTGGGGGTTGTGCAGTGGACACAGTAGAGGTTGTTGATGTCTCCGCCTCCGTGCTGAGATGCCTCCTCCATCGGCATCCCGCAGCTCTCACATTTTTTAACCATTACTTAAGCCTCCTGAAATTATCATGCGGTTATCACTAATAAAAGACATTCAGCTGGAGGGTAGGTTTATGTGGGAGTGTTGGGTGGTGGGGGTGTGAGTTGGTGTTGGCAGGGTTGGAGGATGTGGAGTTGGGAGGCGGGGTTGACGGAGGCGTTGTTCCCGCTGTTGTGGGGTTACTGGAGGGACTGGATGACCTTGAGGGGGAGATGGTTGACCCTGTTGAGGCTTTGTCGCCTGAGGCGAGGATGGTCTTTGAGGAGGCTCGGTTGGAGGCTCGGCGGCTAACGACTATAAGGTATGTTGTGTAGCGGTTGGTCTTGGTTTTTTCTTCCCTGCTTGATAGGCAGGCATTTTAAGTGGGTTGGTTTTGAGGGGGGGTGGATCCTTTGGTTACCCGCGGTTACATTTGGTTACCAGTGGTCACCTTTGCTGTCAATTTGTAACCTTCGGTGGTTGAAGAGGGGGGGTGTCTCAACTTGGGACTTTTGGTGTCAATGTGCAACCTTAGGTGTCAATGTGCAACTTTTGGTGTCACTGTGTAACCTTTGGTTGCAAGTTGGGACCTTTGGTGATCATT
>DAOVDL010000095.1 GCA_030669485.1 Candidatus Bathyarchaeota archaeon | reverse complement strand
GCCTCATCCCAGATGCAAGCCACTACCTAAATGTGAAAGAGGAGATCTGCCGAAAGGTAGGGGACTTCATATCAAAGACTTCAGATTTGAACTTAGATGTAAAAGTCAATGCTGGTGACCGCCCTAAGAAAGGCACCTTCTACCTGACGGTGACAGGAACATCTGCCGAGCAGGGTGACGATGGAAGTACAGGAAGGGGTAACAGGATAAATGGGTTGATAACCCCATGCAGACCGATGAGCCTTGAAGCTGCAGCTGGAAAGAACCCTGTCAACCATGTCGGCAAGATTTACAATGTCATGGCTCAAAGCGTGGCAGATAGGGTTCGCACTGAAGTTAAAGGTATTGAAGAGGTGTATGTGAAGATCTTAAGCCAGATAGGAAGACCAATAAATGAACCCTTTATGAGCGGCATCCAACTCGTTTTGGAGAAAGGCTACACGGTTGGCAATGTTTCTTCAGAGATAAAGGCGGTTATACGAGAAGAATTTACTAACGTAACTCAAGTGACTGAAAAGATTTTGAGAGGTGAAGTAACCCTCTACTGAGAGTTAACTTCAACTTAAAACCTCCCTTGCCGCGTAATTATGTAGAAGCTGCTGCAACTTTGCGCCTTCATTTTTCTTACGCTTCAATCTATACTCGATGATAGTTTTCTCTAGTTCTTCTGCTTCAATGTAAGGCGTGTTCTGAATCCATTTCATCCGAAGCTTGCTTCCTTCAAGGATGGGGACATCTGCCTTAGTAAGTTCTTCTTGAGCTGGGTGGGAAAGCCCTTTCCCAACAATCATTGCTCTCACCTTTCTATCTACTAGACGTCTGGCGGCTGAGGCACCCCCACCTGAGGCGTCAAGTAGGAGGATGACTTCTCCTGTAGACACCCTCCCCTCCACCGTTAAGGATTCAACTTCCCTATGGGTAAAATGGCTCAAGGGCTTCAAGATAATAACTTCCCCCTTGGCTCGGCGTTCCTCAAGACCCCTGAGGGTCAGGTGTTGGGGTGCTAGTTTCTCCTCAAGTTCTGCAACCCGTTGCCGAAGATCATGAATCTCTAAGTTAAGCCTCCTGTATTCCTGCTCCCTTCGAAGGGTGACGTACTGTTCTCTTCTAGTTCTGGAAACTTTCGCCGTGAGAACATCGATCTTTCTTCGGAAGGCCTCCACTCCAAGTCGCTTCTCCTCAATGAGGACTCGAAGTCTTCTTAATTGGAGGTTCTGTTCCTTGAGCCTTCCTTTCAGAATGCTTAACGCGTCAATATAGCTTTTGGCAGGTGGAACTTTACCCTCAACGGGCCTGGGCTCCATCTCACAGATTTCTCGTTCTTTCTTCAAAATCTCGATGGCTTCTGCAATGTTGATGCCTTGAACAATCAATCCTCTAGCTTCATCCAAGGGTATGGAGCCTTTCACTCCTCTGATATGTGCCTCAAGTTGACTGAATTTGTTTTTGTAGCAGTTGAATGCTTTCAGAGCTGCTGCTAAAGCATCCTTCTGATGTTGATCATCAAGCTTGACCTGATGGCGTATCTCGTAGTCTTGCACCAGTCTCCTCTTGCTCACCACTGGGAGAAACGTGTGAGGTATGAATAGAAGGGCTCCGAAATTTCTGGCTATGCGTTCCGCAAGCTGAGGTGGGGATTGGACATCAACAGCTATTATTGTGGGATCACCCAGCGAAACCAATTCTGCGATGAGGTCAGGTTGCTTTAAGGATCGTTGGCTCTTCACCTTGATGAGCTCGCCGCTGAGTGACAGAACCGCGAGCCCACAGGTGACCCCGGGGTCAACTCCTACTATGAGCTTTCTGTTTTTCATAATTCAAGCCTTTATCTACTTTCAATAGGTGTAATGATTCCTCTGTAGTGAGCTTCACTTTGAACTTTTGTCTGAAGTGTCCAGTGAGGTTATCTAGATCTCTCTTCAGAAACTCTTGAGCATTTGGGTGTTCTCTGGTGATGTGTTGAGGCCAATCTATAATCTGGATTGTTCCCTCTGTATCCATAAGTATGTTGTATTCACTCAAATCGGCGTGGATTATGTGGGCTTCCCAATATGCTTTTTTCACTTCTTCCAGTATCTTCAACAATGTCTTTCTGGGGTGGGGTATGCTTTTAAATTCAGCGAGTTCAGCGCCCTCGATTTTTCCCATGAGAATGGCATGGCGGTTCTGGGCGATGGGTTTGGGCACTTGAACTCCGCAGGCGTAGAGCTTCTTAAGAGCTTTGTACTCCTTTTCGGCTGCAAGCCTTGACCTAATTAGCCAGTGTGCTTTACCTCGTGTATAGCCTCTTAGCCGTTTCGTCTGTCGGAAGCTTGTGCGGCCAAGCCTCTGAAGCTTCACCGCCAGCTTCGCCCCTTTGGGACTTAAAGCCTCGTAAATGTCAGATTCCTTACCTACGCCGAGGGAGCTGCCTATGGCATCGATAATGCCTGCTTTGACGAAAGCGTTGAGGGCTAGGTAATCGTATCCCTTGTAGTTGAGGGAGTAGCCACGATAGGGTGAGGAAGTTGTTCTGAGAAGAAGACGTTTGTAGACTCTTCGGATTCGGTAGAGAGCTTCTTCACGAGGTATATTGGTGTAGGCTATCACGGTTTCTAAAGGAACAAACTCATGTCGTTCCATACCAGCCTCAACAGCCAGCAGAACTCTGAAATCTCTTACATCTAACTCTCTGAACCTAAGCATTAATCGCTTGAATGACATACAAGATTAGAGATCGTAGAGGGATCTTTAAAAGGTTGGGCTAAGTTTGTGAACGACTTTTACCCAAAGCATTCTTTCCATATTTACGTGTTAGGCAGGCGCCTATGAAGCCGTAATATGCTGGGTCAGGTTTCCCCGGCCTGCTTTTGAACTCTGGGTGGTATTGGGTTCCGAAGTGGAAGAGGTTCTTAGGGAACTCTGCGATCTCTATCCTGTCCCCCTCCTCACTCTTGGCCGAGAAGACGATGTCACCCCTCTCAAACGTTTTCCAATATTTCGGATTTACTTCATACCGGTGTCTGTGGCGTTCATAGATCACATCAGCACCATAGAGCTTATGCGCTAGAGTATGCCTCTTCACATGGATCTTATGGGCGCCCAACCGCATGGTACCCCCCATGGTCTCCACTTTCTTCTGCTCGGGGAGAAGGTCAAGGACTGGGTGTGGTGTATTGGGGTCATTTTCAACGCTGTTGGCATTTTTTAAGCCACAGACATTTCTGGCGAACTCTATGATCGCCATCTGGAAGCCGAAGCATATTCCGAGGAAGGGTATATTCTTCTCCCTTGCATACTTGATGGTTAGTATCTTGCCCTCAGTTCCACGTACACCAAATCCTGGTGGAACGAGGATGCCGTCGTACTTTTTGAGGAGTTTAGTCTTCCCGGAATCCTCCTCAAAAACCTCGGTTTCAATCCAGTCCAATGTTACTTTAGATCTGTACATAGCCCCAGCATGCTTTAGGGCCTCATTGATGCTAATGTACGAGTCCGCCAACTTAGCGTACTTGCCGCAGAGGGCAACTTTGACCTCGTATTTTTGGTGGGTGAGTCCGTCAAGAATTTTTTTCCATTCATCCCATTGGGGGGTCCTCTTAGGCAATGCCAGTCTGTCACAGATGTAATCGCCCATATTCTGGTTGCTGAGAACTAGAGGTAGCTCATAAATGCAGTTGACTGTGGGGGAGCAGAAGACTGCCCTTTCCGCAACGCTGCCGAAGAGAGCTATCTTACTAAGAGCGTCTGCCTCGATCATTTCACTACAGCGGGCGATGAGGATGTCTGGTTGGATGCCTATTCTTCGTAACTCGTTGACGCTGTGTTGGAGGGGTTTCGTCTTTTGTTCCTTTGTTGCCTCTAAAATTGGAACCAAAGCTACATGGACGAAGAGTGTGTTTATGAAGCCTTCTTCAAGCCTCATCTGCCGTATAGCTTCAAGGAAAGGCAATCCTTCAATGTCGCCAGTGGTGCCTCCGATCTCTGTTGTAATTATCTCCGCTTTTGTCTTCGCTGCTACATTACGTATGCGAGCCTTTATCTCGTCAGTT
>DAOVDL010000012.1 GCA_030669485.1 Candidatus Bathyarchaeota archaeon | reverse complement strand
TAAACAATCCCTCAACACAATTCGTCGATAGCTTGCAGAAAACAGCGAGAAAATTTGGGGCAATCGTGCTGGCTACAATATGGGTTTATGTACTATTCATCAAGATAACTGTCTTCTAAAAGATAGCTGGTAATCATGATGAGGCTGGGCTTAACCAGTAGAAAAGATAATATTTAACTGCGCCTCCTTTAGCCAACCTTAAATCCTATTCTAAATCCCACGAGGGAACTTCCTGCGAATGGTAGGTTGGCGGTGATGAAATCTGGCAGAGCGAAGCTTCCTCCTAAAGTTTTTCCGACCAGCCCATGGACACTATTGATAATCATATCATAGTGTATTTTCAATCCAGTCGATGTAAGCCAGATATTGCAATGTAGCGAAAAATAACCCCCCGAGCACTAAAAATATCTTGAGTAGCTTCTTGAATGCGAAACCAACAATTAAGCCTGAAACCCCGCCAAAACCGAGCTGGGTCAATAGTTGGCTATAGATGTCAATCATAGGCTAAGACCCTAGCAATGATGAGCATTAGTTTAGAGCAGGGCTTTTGAGTTTTGTGCATAAAAATTAGAAACAAATTACCGAAAATTAAATATCCTACATATATTTGAGGTGGAAGAAAAAAGGGTGGAATGAGAAAGGTATAATCAAGGTTGTAAGCCCATATTTTCAAGACATTAAATCCTATCGACTCCGCGACAAGAAATACAGTAAATATCGTTATTATTTGAGCAGCCAGCATATTGATTCTGAATTTTCTGGTAATCCACGAATAAGATAAGAATCCTAACGAAAAGGTGGATACCCAGTAGAACAGCATTGCTAGGGGGATGTCCTTATAGAAATATATCATCGGCACAAGCTTATCAGCGTAGGCCCAGTTTGATTCGGTAAGCAATTCCCAGGATAAACCTATCATAAAATAAAGAGCGGCTTTTCTAAATATCCCTTTGTCATATTTACTTATAAAACCTAGTATAACTAACATTAATGGTAGAAATAGGAATTCCAAGTAAAGGAAACTCCTGACAGGCGTTGCATAGAAAAACAGGAAAACAATTAAATAAACAGTAACTCCTACTAAACCCACCACAAAAATAGGAGGTATTCCAGCAAAAGCTTCGCGAACATTAATTTCCATGACCATTTCACACTTAACTATGTATTACAAGTCTCACTTTCTCAGCGCACATGGGTGGGAATAACCCAATTTTTAAATCATTTAGCATGTGATATATACGTTTATCGCCATGGGGGTCCCAATAAGCCTAATTAGTGAAGATAGGATATTGAGCAACTCTTCCCTCCTCATTTTCTCACCTTCCTCGTTTTTCTAATTATTTCAGCTATCAGATTCTGTCAAGTTAAGGTTTGTCAAAAACAGTTTGGAACCCCGTTCCATTTGGTTAGGAGTTAATTAAGATAACTAGCTAAAGGATACTGTGATTAGGATGGGCGGATGGGGAAAATGTCCATGTTGTAAGAGAGAGAAAGACCTTACGGAACATCATGTCAAAGAGCTTGGTAATAAAAAAATAGTGATTTGCCTTGATTGCCACAGGATAATTGAGGAATACTTGAAAATCATAACCAAACTTCGTAATGAGTAACGGGTGGAAATAGTTAATAACCTAGACCACCAAACACAATTTGGCAAACAAAAATCGCCAACCCCAACTTTACAGAGCTGGCTATCACATCAGTTAAAATCCACATTATCTTAGTGAGCTTATCAAGTCATCATTTTAGGTATTCTTGTTCAGTACAAGCTTAAATCGATCTCATGGAAATTGATATTACCTTTATTTGGCCATCTGGAGGGCTCTCTCAACAGCCCTCTTGGGCTCCTTCTCCTTGGTGACCTTAACCAACTTCCTGTCGTCTAGGTAGCTGTCCATCACGCTGTCTGCGAAGCCTCCGCTACCCTCCAATGCCACTATAGGCTTGGACTTCATATATGCTACGTGTGTTTCGATGGCGGTTCCTGCGCCCCCTCCGATCACTATGACAGCATCTGCGGAGTAGGCTGTGAGGAAATCTCTAGTCCAACCTATCCCCGTCGGTATCACGATCTCACAATACTGGTTTGCATACTTCGCATCGTCCTGAGGTATAATGCCCACGGTCAAGCCGCCGTTCTCCCTCGCTCCCTTACTTGCAGCCTCCATAACGCCGCCAAGCCCACCCGTCACCAAGACAGCACGATGCCGCGCTACCTCACAACCGACCTCATAGGCAAGTTGACATTCATGCTCCAAGCAATGCGTCCCAGAGGAACCTATCACTAAGATCTGCATCCTCCTACCCAAACCAGCCACACCCAAGATATATAGTTGAACTTTGGAGAGGGGGATTAATTGGTTGAAACTTAAAAATCGTTCGTTGACAAGCCCCAAATGAAATTACATCTTTCAGAGGCATTCAGCTTTGTTGATCAACTTGGTTGAGCTATGGATCTGTCAGATAATCCATGGGTCATCTGATCTGCGGGTAAATATGTTTTCAGTAAGATTAATGCTGTTAAGCTTAAAATAGCGCCATAGATGAACGCCGCACTTGGGTTCACGTATTGCCAGAGAACCCCGGCGATCAGGCTTGCTGGCAGGATGGCTAGACTGATGGAGGTGTGAAAAGTTCCCAAGGCTGTTCCCCTTACCTCCTCTGAGGAAAGGTCTGATGTGAATGCCCTCTGCGTTCCGTCGATTGACGCGTAGGCTAATCCGTAGAGGCAGAAAAGAATTACAAATGATGCCGTGGAATGCAGAGATGCAAACCCAAGGCAGGTTAATCCAAAAAGCAGGTAACCTAATAACAGAACATTCCTTCTGCCAATTTTATCTGACAGCATCCCGCTTGGAATTGAGAATGATGTGTAGACTATATTGAAGAGCATGTAAAGGAGGATTGGGATAGCGATAGCCATCCTTTCAGGGAACATTTGGGTGAAGAAATCCTGAGCACTCAGTATGAAGAACATGTATGTGAAATTGCCGAGTGCAAAAATTGTCGCTATCAATACAAACATTCTGAGGTCTCTCGGTAAAGCTTTCAAGCTTATTTTCAAAGTGATTTTCCCCGGTTTCCTCACCTTCTCTTTCACCAAGCAGAGTGGTGCAAGAGCGAAAAAAGCGATGATGGCGGAAACCAGCAGTATGGGCCTGAAGTCTAGCCCAAGAAACCAGAAGAGGATTAAAACTAGGGCAGAGCCTAGGATAGCTCCGCTTGTATCCATTGCCCTGTGGATGCCGAAGGCTTTTCCTCTCACCCCAGCTCCTGCCGACTCTGAGATGATGGCATCCCTTGGTGCAGTTCTTAACCCCTTGCCAACCCTTTCTGACGGTCTAAGGACAAGAACATGTTGCCATATGGTTGATAAGGGTAGGAACAGCTTTGCTATGGCTGATATTGCATAGCCAGAAAAGACAAATGGCTTTCTCCTCCCTAATTTGTCTGACCAGTACCCAGAAAACAATTGAAGTATGCTTGAAACGCTGTCACCCAATCCTCCGATCAAACCTACAGCAAGCGGTGTACCTCCTAGGGCTACAATGAACATGGGCAGAATCGGCATCATCATCTCGCTGCTGGTGTCAGTTAGAAAACTCACAATTCCAAGTAAAATGATGTTGATGCCCACCTTAGCCGTGGTCTTGGTCACTTCATCACTTCCTTAACGAGTTCCCTTATTTTCCCTCGGGACTTCTCAAGCAACTTGACACCTTTCTCGGTTGCTTCGTAATACTTCCGCATCTTACCGCGAACTACAGCATCCCTTCTTTTCAAGTAGCCCTCTTTCTCCAATGAGTGAAGCGTCGGATAGATCAGTCCCGGACTGACTGAGTAACCATGCCTCCTCAACTCCTTCATCATCTCAACACCACACACAGGTCCCTCTCTCGCATGGTAGAGGATGTGAATCTTTATGAAGCCGAGGAAGAAGCGTCTAATCACTATATCAGACATCGATATCAGAAAACGATATTCCTCTCAACAATATAAAAGCTTATTCACACATACCGGGCAGCCCCTCAAAACGCCGAGTTCATGCTTGACCACCATTGACCACAACTACCCACACTTACCCACATCTGCCCACGATTGACCACACTTGACCACAGTGTGGGCACCCCCCCTAAAAACCAACCCGGTTAAACTCAACGACCACCGAAGATCCCAACTTGACAGCAAAGGTACCCACTGGCAACCAAAGGATCCAAACCCCTCCACGCCAACACCTGTTAACAATGCTAGCAATGTTAAACAATGTTCAACAATGGTAACACCCCCCCTCTTCAAGCAGATTCCCCAAACTTATATAGCCGCTACACTGACTCTCTGTGGGAGCCGACCGATCCTTGGCAAAGATGACTGCTAGCAGAGCGGTAGTAGAGGTTCTCAGAGCAGAGGAGGTTAAACACGTCTTCTACCTCCCCGGCTCAGGCATCCTCCCCATCCTAGACGCCCTCTACGATGCAGATGAAATCCAAACCATCCACACCAGACATGAACAGTCAGCCGCCCACATGGCCGACGGCTACGCAAGGGTAACCGGCAAGCCAGGGGTCTGCCTAGTCCCCAACGGCCCCGGCGTCACCAACACAATCTCAGGCATAGCCACCGCCCAAGCAGCCTACTCCCCAGTCGTCCTCATCGCCGGAGCACCAGTCACAACGCAGATAGGAAGAGAGACCATCCAAGAGATAGACCAGCAAGCCGTTCTAAAGCCACTGGTGAAGTGGAACACCCACACAACTCACGCTGACAGAATACCTGAACTGCTGAGACATGCCTTCCGAGTAGCACTCTCAGGGAGAAAGGGCCCAGTCCACATAGACATACCCCGAGACCTCCTATACGAGATCGTAGACATCAACGTAGTCCACTGGAAAGACTACCGAACAACAGGCAAAATGAGAGGCGACCTAAACCTTGTAAAGCAGGCCGCTGAGCAACTCATAGCATCTAAGAGACCACTTATAATAGCTGGCGGGGGAGTCCTGTGGGATGAAGCAACACCACAAACCCTAGCACTCGCAGAACTCCTCACAATACCAACCGCCACCTCCTACGGCCACATGGATGCAGTACCCTCAGACCACCCCCTAGCAGTTGGACAACTTGGAAGAGACGGCTCAGAGGCCGCAAGGCGACTGACACAGAACTCCGACCTCATACTAGCACTGGGCACAGAGCTAGGCCACCTCACCACCTTCTATGGACATAAGTACATACCCAAGGGAACCCCAATAATCCAAGTGAACATAGACCCAAGAGAAATTGGGCGAAACTACCCTGTAGAGATAGGCATCGTCGGCGACATCAAAGAGATAACCAAGGAGTTAACATCCGAAACCAAAGCCCTCCTAGGCGAAACTGCCCCCAAGAACCAACCTAGACTTGAAGAGATCACCAATATCAAGGAAGAACAAAAAACCGAGAACGCCGACAAAGCCAACTGTGAGGCAATGCCCATAAAGCCTCAGCGAGTCTTCAAGGAGTTACGAGACTTCGCCGCCAGAGACGCAATTATAGTTCTGGACGAGGGAGGAACATGCACCTTCGGCAACCACCTCCTAGAATTCTACCAACCTCGAACCTTCCTCTCCCCCCTTAAGTTCGCCTGTCTAGGATGGGCGTTCCCCGCAGCATTAGGAGCAAAGGTTGCCAACCCTCACCGCCAAGTCTTCACAGTCTGCGGCGACGGAGGCTTCGCCATGTCCATGCATGAACTGGGCACAGCGGTACAGTACGATATACCCGTTGTGATTTTAGTGCTAAACAACTACAGCTTCGGCTCCGAGAAAGCATCCCAAAAATACTTCTTCGAGAGCCGCTACATAGGAACAGACCTGATAAACCCCAATTTCACCAAAGTGGCCGAAGCATACGGTGCCTTCGGGGTGAAGGTTGAGAAACCCTCCGACCTTAGATCCGCACTTCAAGAGGCTTCAAACGCAGGCACCGTAGCGGTCATCGATGTGACCGTAGACCCTGAAGAACTGGCTAGACCTGCCCGACGAGACGAAATGATCCCCCGACTTAGAGGTTAACCCTCAGATCACAGCAAGCCTTAATCGGCAGCAATCTTAAGAGACACCCCCGTGCCTGAAGCATCCTCACAACATCAGCGCTGACTTATAGCGCTTCTATAACCCTAAAACATGCTCAGGTAAAAAGCACTATAATGATGTAGTATACCGCCAACCCCAAAAGCATGAAACCAACTGCATAGTCTACATACCGTCCATACCTCTTAAAAATCGGCATGATCTTCCATCCAGATGAGAGCAGCAAAAACGATATGGGAAGCACCATCAACTGTGAATAAACAAGCATAGCAAGAGCAGAAAGCATTATGCTCCTAGCAGGCAGCAACAGAGCCAAAGCTGACAGAAAGAAAGGTGCACCCCTTCCAACCGTCAAAACGCCGTAAGTCAAGCCCAGTGTAAAGCCACTGGTTTCAAACCTATCCACAGCAAACCGATTTTTCCCGAGAAATCCCTTGGGCTGAAATCGAATTACCCTGAAAATGAAGAGGCTTACAACTATCAGAATCACCGCTGAGGCAAGCCTCATCGTTTCCAAACTGAAAAGAGAACCTATAAGGACAACAAACACCCCTGCAGCGATTAAAGGAATAGCGGCGCAAGCCGAGAAGATAACAACCCTGTGAACACTTCTATCGCTACTTAGAAGCTTAACTGTAAAGGGTATTAGAAAAGCTACCTGTAGCGGACAGAAGGAAGCCCCCAACCCCAAAAGAGCAATGGGAATAAGAATTTCAAGCAAAGATCAATCCCCATATAAAAACTACAAGCTACAGAAAAACCTTGCTCATTAATCATTTGCCAGCATAAAGATGCGCTCAAATGGTCTCAGTCTACAAGTGTTCATTGAAACCTAAGACGTTATGTTTCCGTAAGTTTAATTAGCACATATGTTAGAACTTTAAGGCTTGATTGGTGTTAGATATGAGTAAGCCAGCTGAGGTAGGCTCAACAAAGGTTGGGCATCATATAATTATCGACGGAGAACCATGCAGGATTGTGAGCTACGACCATTCTAAACCAGGGAAACACGGTTCAGCTAAGGCAAGGATAGTAGCGATAGGTGTCTTCGACGATGTCAAAAGAAGCATAATAAGCCCTGTTTCAGCGAGAATAGAGATCCCTATAATTGAAAAGAGAACTGCCCAAGTAATATCCAAAGCAGCCAACACGGTTCAGCTGATGGACCTGGAAACTTACGAGGTCTTCGAGACTGAGATGCCTAAGGATGAGGAGGTCAAGTCGAAGATATCTAATGGCGCAGAGGCTGAATACTGGAAGATCCTCAACAAAGTAAAGATTGTAAGGGTGAAAGGGTGAACTGCCCTCAAAAAGACTCTGAGGTAGCGGAAGGAACATCCCTTGAAGCATGTAAAGCAGATGAAGATAAGATCAAATTCAAGGGCATCTGACCTCATAGACACGATGCGTTCTTCAGGAGTTCTCGGCGCTGGCAGAGTGGCAAGGGCCGCCGATCTTCTGTCATCTATCTTCTCAAACCCAAATTACACAGTCATCCTGTCCCTCGCAGGACCCGCGGTGGCTGGCGGGCTCAGAGACATAATATCTGACCTCATAGCCCAGAAGCTCGTAAACGCCGTAGTCAGCAACGGATCTAACATAACTCATGACATCCTAGAGGCTTTAGGTTTCAGTCACATCCGCGGGCAGATGCACCCCGACGACGCAAGCTTGAGGGGAAAGGGCATAGGCAGGGTAGGTGACGTCTATGTCAGCGAGGATGCCTTTAGAAGCCTAGAGACTGAGGCTTACAGGATGCTGGATCACATAACGGCCAAGAACCCGCAGGGAAGTCTAGGTGTATATGAGCTGCTTAGTGAGATTGGCGGTATGTTGAAGAGAGAAAAATCAATCCTCAAGGCCGCCTCAACTGCTTCTGTTCCGATCTTCTGCCCCGGAGTCTACGACTCGATGCTAGGTTTTCACCTCTGGAGCTACAGTCGTCTCAAAAGACTGAACATCGACTTTGGGAGGGATATGGACAGGATGGCTGAGGTTGTATACGGCGCCAAAAGGTTGGGTGCTGTTATCTTAGGTGGAGGAATGCCCAAGCACTTTCTCCTTGGTGCCAGCATGTTGCGGGACGGAGTTGACACAGCTATTCAAATAACGATGGACCGCCCTGAGACGGGAAGCCTCTCCGGCGCTAGCCTCGAAGAGGCCATCTCATGGCGGAAAGCCAAGGTTAACAGTAGACTGGTCACAGTGGTAGCTGACTTTACCATAGTCTTCCCCCTAATGGTGTCCTATGCCTTACCCAAAAGGCAGAGAGCTTAGCTCAGCCTTTTAGTCAGTTTCATATCTCAGGAGAGGCAACTATCCTTTGGAAAGAGTGGAGGTCGGATGACTCTAGATAAGCTCAGTTCATCACTTCAGGATTCCTTGAAGCGGCTTCTAAGGCTTTCAGTTGTAGATAAAGCAGCGGTCAAAGAACTGACCAAAGACCTCCAACGTGCATTATTACAAGCAGATGTTAACGTCAAACTTGTTCTAGAAATTTCTAAACGTATTGAGGAACGGGCTCTTCACGAGAAGATCCCACCCGGTGCCTCCAGAAAGGAGCACATTGTCAAAGTTCTCTACGATGAGTTGGCGCGGTTCCTCGGGGAGAAACCAGCGAAGATACCGATAGAGAGGGGCATAACCAATGTCATCATGCTAATCGGGATTCAGGGCTCGGGGAAGACCACCACCTCAGTCAAGCTGGCTCGATTCCTGAGAAAGAGAGGAATCAAGGCAGCTTTGGTTTGCGCTGATACATACCGGCCGGGAGCCTATGCCCAACTTAAGCAGTTGGCCGCTACAGCCAACGTACCAGTCTATGGGGAGGAAGGCAACCAGGATCCATTGAAGATAGCCAAGCGGGGTGTTGAACTCTTCAGAAAGGACCGGTACGACAGTATAATTGTTGATACAGCGGGTCGCCATAAGGATGAGGCAAACCTCATCAGAGAGATGAGAAGTATCGCTTCACTGATAAAGCCAAACCAGATTATGATGGTAATAGATGGAACGATCGGTCAACAAGCCATAACTCAAGCGGAGGCATTCCACCAGGCTACGAAGATAGGATCCATAGCCGTTGCGAAATTGGACGGCTCAGCTCGGGGTGGCGGAGCTCTATCTGCCGTGGCCGCAACTGGTGCACCTATAACCTTCATCGGGACTGGGGAAAAAATAGAGGATCTAGAGCTTTTTGATCCCTCTAGGTTTGCGGGCAGACTGCTTGGTATGGGGGATCTCCGTGGACTCATTGAGAAAGTCAAAGAGGCTGAGATATCAGTTCCGCAGGATACGACCAAGGCTATGCTGTCTGGAAAAATCACGTTGACTGGGTTGTTAGAGCAGTTGGAAGGTTTGAGGAAGCTTGGTCCTTTAGGTAAGATTATGAAGATGGTTCCCGGCCTTGGCTTTGACCTGACCGACTCGATGGAACAGTTATCCGAAGAGAAAATGGACAGCTGGAAAGCAATAATTCACTCGATGACACCGGAGGAAC
>DAOVDL010000002.1 GCA_030669485.1 Candidatus Bathyarchaeota archaeon | reverse complement strand
CTGAATTACGACGCCTCCAACTGGCCAAGGCCCTCGCAACCGAACCAAAACTCCTCCTATTAGACGAGGTGACCACCGGGTTGAACCCCGTGGAAAGCAGAGAGGCAGTAGTACTTATTGAGAAAATAAGAGACATCGGCATCACAATACTAATGGTTGAACATGTCATGAGGGTCATCATGGGACTCTCTGACAAGGTCATAGTACTCAACTACGGCGAGAAGATAGCCGAAGGAACACCAAAAGAGGTAAGCCGAAACGAAGCGGTTATCGAGTCTTATCTAGGGAAGAAATATGACTTCTAAAATCTTAAACTCACCTCTTCTAGAGGTAGAGACCATAAATGTCTCCTACGGCAACATACAAGTCCTATGGGATGTCTCCTTCAAAGTTATGAAGGGGGAGATCCTGACCCTTCTGGGACCCAACGGAGCTGGAAAAACCACAACCGTTAAAACCATTCTGGGACTGCTCCACCCAGCCACAGGCACCATCACCTTCAAGGAAGAAAGAATAGGAAAGCTCGCGACATTCAACATAGTTGAGAAGGGGGTTGTCCTAATCCCTGAAGGAAGAGAACTCTTCCCCAAGATGTCGGTGATGGAAAACCTCCTACTAGGAGCATACACACCCCGCGCCGAAGCGAAGGCAACCGACACCTCAGAAAAAGTCTTTCAACTCTTCCCCACACTGAAGGAACGCAGAAAACAACAGGCGATGACTCTCAGCGGCGGCGAACAACAGATGTTGGCTATTGGGCGAGGTCTAATGTCACTGCCCTCACTGCTCATCCTAGATGAACCATCCCTAGGACTCGCTCCCATGCTGGTTGAAAAAGCATTAAAAGTTATATCCGAGATCAATCAGAGCGGCGTCACCGTACTAATGGTAGAGCAAAATATCCGCAGCGCACTTGAGATAGCCAACCGCGGATACGTTATAGAAGCAGGTCGAATAGTTATCTCAGGAACATGTAAAGAACTTTTGGACAACCAACGTGTTAAAGAGGTCTACCTAGGCATCTAACTAAACTACCTGTCTCCACACATATTGATAACCAATTGCAGTTACTTCACTCCCATGGACGGTAAGTTTTAAGTATAAATTATTTTTAGTAGTGGTGAAGGTAGAAGCTAAAATGAAGGCAGATAAAGGAACCATAAAAATCATTGCAATAATAGTTGCCGTAGTAATTATTGTAGCCGGAGTCGGTGTAGCCTTCTTCATGTCTCAAACTCCAGAGGAACAGACCATAAAGATAGGTCTGGTTGCTTCATTAACCGGAGGTGCGGCAGATGTGGGTACAGATATGAAACGTGCCTCAATCTTAGCCGTTGAAGAGATCAATGAAGCAGGTGGCGTTTACGTCAAGGAGTATGACAAGAAGCTGATGATAGAGCTTGTTGAGGGAGACGACAGGACTAACCCTCAGGAAGGCGTAACCGTGGTGAAGAAGCTTATACTATCAGATAAGGTGGATGTCCTCGTTGGAGGCTTTTCAAGCGTCGTAACTATGGCCTCTCAGGTACCCGCAATAGAGAATGAAGTTCCTTTCATCATCACTGGTGCCTCTGCTCCTGATGTTACAAGGAGAACAGATAAAGATACGAGTTACATGTTCCACTACTGTACCACCACCAACGATTACTCGAAGAGTATAGTGAAATTCTTCGCAGAAGAGATGAAACCCTTAGTGGCTCCAGACCGAAACTTTAGGCTTGCAATCCTACACCAAGATGGGGCATATGGCCAAGGTTGTTACGACTCCTCAGTGAAATATATCGACGAGCTAAATCTCCCCATAGACATAGTTGCTGCGGAAAAGTTCAAAATGAAGGATGTGGAGTTCCACGCCCAGTTGACCAAGATCAAGGCTGCTCAACCAGACGCGGTCTACCATGCAGGCTTCGTAGCTGATACAGCCACAGCCATAAAGCAAGGTCTGGCCGACATTGGCCTTAATACAGTTTACATAGCTGTGGAGTGTTGCGAAGACCCCCACTACTATGAACTTATCGGAAAGTGGGGAGATCACCAACTATTGGAGTCCAAATTCGCTCCCTTCGCAGGGCATTACTTGGATGCGTTGGATACCTACAAGGCAATCTACATGGATCGGTGGGATATAGTGCCCGGCATGATGGGCGCCGACACCTATGATGCCATCTACCTAGTAGCCGTGGCTGTAGAGGAAGCAGGAACTCTGGACAAAGCGAAAGTAAGAGACGCTATCGAGGACATTGAGACACCTCAAAAATTGATCTTAATGGAGGGTGGACTAGTAAAGTTCAACGAACACCATGAGATACCCGCTATCTGCTTCATCGAGCAGCTCTACTACGACGAGGATACTGATACACTAACTCCCTACATCGTCTATCCAGACCAGTTAAAACAAAAAGAGTTTGAACTACCACCCGCCTACACTCCAAGCGAAGATTAACAGCTGTTAACAATGTTCGATGTAGGCATAATCCTTCAAGTGCTGATGTGGGGTGTAATCCTTGGCTGCATATACATCCTGATAGCCTCGGGTTTGAACCTCATCTTCGGCGTTATGAAGCTGGTTAACTTCGCCCACGGCGAGTTAATGATGATGGGCGGATACGCCAGCTACTGGATAACAACACTCCTCGGCTTGAATCCATACATAGCCATAGTAGCCTCTATGGGCATAATAGGCGTTCTCGGCGTCATCATTGAGCGTATCTGCTTCCGCCCCGTCCTCGGAACATCCAAGCTCAACGAGATACTTCTAAGCCTCGGCTTAATCTACGTCCTCCAACACTCAGCAGCTATGCTGTGGACTGATTACCCCCGAGGGATTCACAGCCCCTTCGAGTTCACCATCATAGAATATGGGGCGCTACGAATTGGCTTAGACTGGTTGATAGCCGGAGTAATCACTTTTATCATCATGGTTGGTTTTTACCTTCTCCTACGGAAGACCAAGGTCGGTCGTGCTATGCGAGCCACCAGCCAGAACAGGTCTGCAGCTATGCTGATGGGTATCAATGTCGGTCGCATAAACAGTATAACCTTCGGCCTCGGCGCTGCCATGGCTGCCGCAGCTGGTACACTAATAGCTATAACTGCCTCCATAACCCCCTACTCGGGCGCCATTCCAGGCATAAAAGCGTTCGCCATTATAGTTCTAGGAGGTCTCGGAAGCCCTATCGGTGCCATTGTAGGCGGTCTGATTTTCGGGCTGGTGGAAAGCAACGCAATTTTCTTCCTAGGCGCAACTTGGAGGGATGCCATCGGCTTCCTCCTCTTAATAATAGTGCTTGTCATCAGGCCAACAGGGATCTTCGGAGAGAAAGAAAGAGGTTAAAATATGGCTACAAAGATTCGAGGCAATTTAGGGTTACAGAGGTCTCCCATACTTCTAGTACTTCTAGCCCTAAGTTTGATCATACCTATCTTCGGGCGTGACCCTTACCTTCTTCACATTTTCATTCTAATCTATTTCTACATCAGTTACTGCTACAGCTGGAACATTCTAGCCTACTCAGGACAGGTCTCCTTCGGTCACGCTGCCTTCCTAGGCATAGGCGGCTATACTGCAACGATTTTAGCTATCAACATGTTTCCCCCTGCAGCAGGGATCTTCATAGGTGCTGCAGCTGCTGCGGTTATAGGCTTGCTCATCGGTCTAACCTGCGTCAGACTTAGAGAGTGGTTCCTAGCTCTTGTCACCTTCGGCTTCGCCATTATTCTTGAGGCTGTGGTTATTGAGCTAGATTGGCTCACTGGAGGAACCTTCGGTCTCGCCGTTCCTCAACTGTTCCCAGCCGTTGAACATTACTACTACGGAATGCTTGCTTTAGCACTCCTAACAATGTTCGTAATGTATATTATTATGAAGTCGAAGACCGGCCTAGCCTTCTCAGCTATCAGGGAGAATGAAGATGAAGCTAGGGCCAGTGGCGTGAACGTAGTAAGATACAAGCTTTTCGCCTTCACAATCAGCACCTTCCTCACAGGGCTTGCAGGAGCCTTGAACATCCATTTTATAGGGTTCATAAATCCTCAGATATTTGGTTTAGAGCATTCCTTCTGGCCTATCATAATGGTTATGAGTGGAGGAATAGGAACTCTGGGAGGCCCAATAGTGGGCGCTGTTCTAATACAGTTCATCTGGGAGGCTCTCAGAATTATAGACCCTTCCCTAAGAATGATTGTCATCGGACTGATTCTCATCATAGTTATAATCTTTATGCCTAAGGGTATCTCGCCCGTTATAACGAAATATGTCCGCCGTGTAACAGCCCGTGGCATACCTCAAGATGCTGTGAAAAGTAGGAAACCTGCTGCTGTTAAATGACTTGATTGTCACTTGAAACTGGCGGCTCTGTAGCCGTTATCAAAAGCGGCAAGATTTACGTTTCTATATCTGCTGGAAATTAGCTTTCTTATCGATGCTTTTAATGCATCGGGCTTTACGGGAAGGATGCCTGTAGCTGCTAAGGCGCCCAAGAGAACAATGTTCAGTGCCACTGAACTGCCTGCATCTGAAGCCAACTTTAAAGCATCAACTTCTACAATGTGGTCGCTAAACTTCTTACATTCCTTTCGCACCTCTTCCAGTGAAGGGTAATGTGACGTTCCGATCGAAACTGTAGTCGGCACCACTGGACTGGTATTCATAACTATTCTTGTTTCACGGCATGCAAAATGTAAAACTCTAAGAACCTCAGCAGGCTCGAAGCTGAGAATAACGTCTGCAGAGGCCTCCGCCACCTGCGGCGCATAGACTATTTTCCCCATCCTAACGTGGGTGACAACTGAGCCTCCTCTTTGAGCCATGCCGTGGATCTCACTTGACTTGACATCAAGTTTCGCACCGATAGCCGCATCACCTAGAATCCGCATAGCTAAAATGACACCCTGTCCACCAACTCCAACCAACACAACATCATTTGTCTTCAATTTTTCTCAACCTGCCTAGCGACAACTATTGCACCGTAAGGACATATCTGGGCACATAGCCCACAGCCAACACAAATAGCCGCGTCAACTGCAACCTTCCGTTCCTTAACTATAAGAGCTGGACACCCAAGAAGCTTGACGCAGGCCATGCAGTCATTACACTTCTCCCTATCCACTAAGTATGATGTGAGCCTCTCCCCTCTGCGGCGCTTCTCAGCAAGATCCAAGGTAGCGCATACCCTCCGACAGACAACCACCGCTGGACCAAGATGGCTTATAGCCTCACGCAGAGTTGAGATGGTTAGCTTTACATCAAATGGGTCAACCACCCTGACAAAGTCAACGCCACAAGCCTTAGCAACATCCTCAATAAGAATCCGCTTGCTCTTGTCACCCATAGCCGTTACACCAGTTCCAGGATGAGGTTGAAAGTTCGTCATAGCCGTTGTCTGGTTGTCTAGGACAACGTATACAAAGTTGTGATTGTTGTAAACTGCATTAATTAAACCAGGAATGGCGGCATGAAAGAATGTCGAGTCCCCTACGACACCAATAACAGGGTTACCCACCGCCTCACTCACTCCACAAGATATACCTGCGCTTGCACCCATACAGATGAGCACATCCCCAATTGATAGATGAGGTTGAGCACCGAGGGCGTAGCAACCTATATCTGTCAGATATACCGCCTTATCCCCACCAGCAACACGAAGGGCATAGAATGATGCCATATGAGGGCAGCCTGGACAGAGGTTCGGCGGTCTAAGTGGCGCAAGTGCATGCGCCTTGGAACTGGCTTCATCAAGCTTCCTGTAGTCAACTGCTGGCTTCCTACCGAAGACTTTGGAATGCGCTGACACAGCGGTTCGCGTAGTCATCTCCCCGTAACGGGGAGTCAACCCCTCATACTTCCCTTGAATGGTCAAACCTGAAACCGAGTTGGCTAAAGCTCTGATTTGCCGTTCAAGGTACGGCTCAAGTTCCTCTATAACCGCTACTCTCTTATGCTCACCTAGGAACCTCTTGACCAACTCAGGGGAGAGCGGATGTATCATACCTAGCTTAAGCACCGATGCCTCCACACCTAAAACGTCAAGGGCTTCCATAGTGTAATTGAAGGCCGAACCCGCAGTTATGACCCCAACTTCCCCTTCACCGTAAACTTTGTTAAACTCTAATTGCGCGGCCATCTGACAAGCTAATGCCTCTTTCTCTAATAGCTTGCGGTGCCTTACCCTAGCGTTGATAGGAACCATAACAAACCTAGCAGAGTCGTGGGGGGGCTCAAGCTTCATCCCCCTCTCAGCAATACTGCCCAGACTGACAACTCCGCGCATATGGCTTACTCTAGTTACAAGGCGGAGCATAACTGGGAGCTCCAGCTTCTCTGAAAGTTGAAATGCTTGGAGGAGCATATCCTTTGCTTCTTGAGGGTTAGAAGGCTCTAAGCAAGGTATGTTGCCCATTAAAGCGTAGTATCGGTTATCCTGCTCGTTCTGAGAACTCCAACAGTATGGATCATCTGCTGAAACTATAACAAAGCCTCCCCTCACGCCCACGTAGGCAAGGGTCATAAGAGCATCGGAGGCAACGTTCAGTCCAACATGCTTCATTGATACAAGAGCCCGACCCCCACAGATGGCAACACCTGCCGCAGTCTCAACGGCAACTATTTCGTTCGTAGAGTACTCAACTTTCATTCCAACCTCCCGGGCAACCTCCGCTAGACTGTCATTTATCTCTGACGCGGGTGTACCAGGGTAGGTCGTAGCCATATGAACTCCTGCCTCTATGGCGCCGCGTGCAATAGCCTCGTTGCCTAAGAGGAAATGTAGCTCACCCTCAGATCCCAGGATGCCTCTGTCTTTAACCAATCTTTTACACATCCACCTTCCGGCAAATCATTTAAAGAGTGGAATTCTTATCTCATGCAACCTTTATATAACAACTTTCAAAACGCTGGAATCCACCTTTGTCCACCATTACCCACGTTTGCCCACACTTGCCCACGATTGCCCACAATGTGGATACCCCCAAAAAGAACCCCCAGCGTTACGATAAGAATTTAAGAAGCCCCTCCTCTCCTATGTTTGAGGATGCATCGTTGAACGCAAGATTTAACGTCGTCATCGAGAGGGATGCAGACGGCTTCCTCGTAGCCTCAGTCCCGCAACTTCCAGGATGCCATACACAGGCAAAGACAATGGATGAACTTCTTAAACGGGTTAAGGCGGCCATTAAACTGTATCTGGAGGTTGAAGGAAAAAGCTTGGAGAAGGAAGCTGAGTTCCTCGGCGTCCAACTTGTAGAGATCCCTTTGAGTGACGCTTAAACCACTCCCGCCCACAAAAGTGCTTAAAATCTTAAAGAGAATAGGCTTCACACCCGTAAGGCAGAGAGGGAGCCAGTCATTCTTAAGCACCCAGACGGCAGAACAACAGTCATCCCAGTTCACAGAGGAGAAGAGATAGGAAGCGGCCTGCTGACCAAGATAATTAAAGACACAAAGATGACGAGAAACGAATTTCTGAAACGGATAGAGGAAAACTGAAAAACCCTGAAAACCAACACGGCGCCCTAACAGGAAAACAGAAATCCTGACTTCCACGTTTAACCACAACAGATGCTAGCAATGTTCAACAATGTTTAACAATGTGGGCACCCCCCCTAAAAAACAACCCAGATAAACCCACTATAAAAACCAAACAGACCCGTCTACCAGACAAGGCATGCACTTAATGTTCACAGCCCTTCAGGGGCGATATTCACCTTTCACTGGAATCTGCCCTCCACATCTGGGGCAGGTTTGGTCTCCTTTAACCTTCCACTCCACTATGTCGAAGCCTCTCCGCCTGATGATCAGTTCACCGCATTTTGAGCAGTAGGTATTCTCACCATCGTGACCGGGAATGTTACCTACGTACACGTAATGAAGACCCTCACCTAGAGCTATCTCCCTAGCCCTGACTATTGTTGAGACGGGTGTAGGTGGGAGGTGAGCCATCTTATGCATGGGGAAGAACTGGCTGAGATGTAATGGTGTATCAGCACCTAACTTGTTCCTAACCCACCGACTCATCCGCCGTATCTCCTCAGGATCATCATTCAAGGTAGGTATGACCAGATAGGTTGTCTCCAGATGCCAACCCAGCTTCACCATAAGCTCGGCAGCATTGAGCACATCCTCAAGCCTCGCCTTACAGTATTCAGTGTAGAACTCCGGGTTGAAGGCCTTTATATCCACGTTAGCCGCATGGATGTGAGGCCCAAGTTCCTTCAAGGTCTCCTCAGTGGCATAGCCATTGGTCACCAAGACGCTGAGTATGCCCTCCCTCTCAGCCAACTTAGCTGTGTCAAGGACGTACTCAAACCAGATGATAGGCTCATTGTAGGTGTAGGCTATAGTCTTACATCCATACCCCTTAGCTAAACTCACAACCTTCTCCGGTGAAACCTCTTCAGCGTTCACCTTCCCCACCTCAACCTGTGATATGTTCCAGTTCTGACACCAAGGACAGGTGAAGGAGCAGGAGATTGAGGAGATTGAAAAAGCATTTGATCCGGGCCAGAAATGGAAGAGAGGCTTCTTCTCTATGGGGTCAACACTTCTGGCTGTCAGCTGCCCATAGTTCAAGGCGTAGAGGACTCCACCTCTGTTCTCCCTAACCTTGCAGAAACCCTTCTCCCCATCCCTGATGTAACATCGGCGGGGGCAGATATGACATCTCACCATGCGGCCTTTCTCAAGCTTCTCGTATAAGGCAGCCTCCTTAATCATAGCCTCAGCCCTCATAATCCTAGTTCTCATTCAAGGCTTTTAACCGAGAGGGTGCCACTCACAGTGGCGCCAGTGAAAGTCTAAAAGGGGTGAGTGATAATAGTTTACCTTGGTGATGGAGATGGCTACATACTGCCCTGAATGTGGCGGAGAGATGACCTATGACCTCAATATGAAACTATACAGCTGCAAAAGCTGTGGTTTAACCCTGGCTTATCAGGAACTCCTTGAGGCCAAAAATACGAACCTTCGAAACCTTGAGGATGAGGAGAAGAAGCGTGAAAGGAAGGAGTACCTGAAGTGGTGGCTCTCCAAGAAGGAGAGCTAGTTAAAAAGGGGCATCTCATGTACGGCATTTTCATCTTGGGAACTGCAGGATCTGGGAAATCTTTTCTCACCGCCTCCTTGGCAGAGTGGTTGATCAAGGAAGGAGAGGATGTTGCAACTCTGAACCTTGACCCTGGTGTCTTCAAGTTACCATACGAGCCAGATGTTGATGTCAGGAGTTACATCTCGATAGAGAAGCTGATGGATCAGTACCATCTCGGTCCCAACGGCGCCTTGGTCATGGCTTCTGATCTAGTGGCCAACCAAGTTAGCAGTCTAAATGAGGCATTGGATGCCCTTAACTCCGATTACTGTTTGGTCGATACTGCAGGACAGATGGAGCTCTTCGCCTTCAGGGAAAGTGGATCTTACCTAGCTAGGGAGCTGAGGTTCGACCAGAGCGCTGTAGTCTACCTCTTCGACGCTCCTTTCTGCGTAAACCCATTCAACTACGTCTCAACAATGTTCCTCTCCACAGCAGTCTACCTCCGACTTATGCTCCCCCAGCTTAACATTCTATCAAAAATTGATCTACTCCCCCAAAAGAAGGTTAAAGAGATCCTAGAGTGGTCAAGTTCACCGAAAGCATTAGAGGCAACCTACTCGAAGCAAGTTGGAGAGGATGCCCATCTGCTAGCCCGAGACCTATTCACATCCATCTCTAGGTTAAGACTTGACTTCTCCCTCATCGGATGCTCTGCAAAGTCTCTACAAAACTTCATCAGCCTTCACGCAGCCCTTCAGAGGATTCTCACACGCGGTGAAAGTGAGGGCTAAGCCATCTAAAATTCACATGAATGTGCTTCTGTTCCGATAAGAGTAGCCTAACTCCCTGACGAGCAGTCTGGGCGACTTGAGGATTTGAGGAAGAAGCGAGGGCTCCCTGAAACAGTTTATGAGGCACTCATTGCATTTGACGTTCTTCAGGAAGCATGGTTCATCGTCACTCAGAATGTTAAAGAGCTTCTTCTTTATGAAGCAGGGGTAGACGTCGCCCCGCCAGTCTATGTACACCACCACCTCACCGGCTTTACAGTAGAAGTTAGGAGTTTTCTCTCTGGGAACCCTTAATGTATCCTCTATGTAGAGTCCAGGATTAACTACCTCGTAACCCTTTCTCTTATAGGTGAGAATGGTCTCGAGGCTTGTCTCAAGTTGCTTCTCCTTCTCACTGCCTTGAAAACCCCCGTTGAGCCTATAAGTGTTCACATCGGTTACTGTAGGATAGCAGAAGCCGAAAGGCACACCGAGATCTTGGGTTACATGCTGTATTAAACGCTCGACGCCATCTCTGACTAAAGGTTCACTCAAGTATGCTAGGGCATAGGTATTCAACCCTATTTCCCTAGCATAACGGATTATATCTTCCTGCATCTCCATTATGCCCTCTCGTCCACGGAGTGTTGCACATACATCTGAATCCCAGTGGTCTAAGGATACGCTGAGGGTATGTAGTCCCGCCTCTTTCAATGCCTTAATTGTTGCTCTGGATGTGTTGCCGTTGGTCGTCAGTGATGTAACGAGTCCCTGCCTGTCTGCGAACTTTACTATTTCAACAATTTGAGGGTGGAGGGTTGGCTCCCCACCAGTGAAATACGCAATGAGAAATCTGTTCTCTGAAAGAAACCTTAAAACCTTCTTAGCACCCTCAAACGATATGGTCTCTGGCTTCATCTTATGCATGTTGCACATCTGACACCTGCAGTTACATCTAGTGGTGAGAGCAAAGATCGCCGTACTTCGACATCCTTTAATTATACGAGACATTATCTTCTTCAGCGTTACCATGAAAGCCCCTATCCACAAATGTGAAGGAAGATGCAGATATCTCTTTAGACGAATATCTATAAGATGTGGATGAGGCTGTAAAAAAGTTTTTTTAATGGCTTCATCTAAAAGCTGATTAGACCTGGGGGTTCAGAGGATCGAGGAGCAGTTAAGTAAGATTACAGAGCTGAACGCGAAGCTATCGAATCTGCGAGAGCAAAGGGACTCTCTGAACCATGAGGCTAAACAGTGGCAAGAGGGACGAAATAAACTTCACCAGCAAATAAGATCTCTCAGGGAAGAGTCCCAGAAATATAGATCACAGAAGGATCGACTGCTCCCTCGGGCTAGAGACCTAAAGGTACAGCTCACTAAGGTTAAGCAAGAGATATCAAAGAAATGTAACCTATGCAGCGAGTTGAAGGGTGAAGTTAAACAACTCGGCTTCAATCCAATTCACGGATTTTCTGCTAAGAAGAAGTTTGAGGATCTGGAATGGAAGATTCAGACAACGAGACTCAGCGCCGCTGAAGAGAAAGCAATCATCGGAGAGATCAGAGGACTGGAGAAGCAACTTGTAGTACATCGAAGATCAGAGGGTAAAAGGCAGAAGCTCAGTGAAAAGGGTAATGAGATAGGACAACTGAGATCCAAGGCGGATGCGATCTATAGTCAATTGAAAGAAACATTCGATGAGCTTCGAAGAGGTCACGGGAAGGCCGTTGAGCTCTATAAACGTATAGACAAATTGAAGGAGGATGCAGACAATAATCATAAAAAGTTCATCGAGGCGAAGGTTAACGCTGACAAGGTTCACCAATCGTTTGTGGGAACCCTCGGCCAAATTAAGATTCTGGAGAAAGAGATCAAAGAATTCGACAGTAAAATTCATGAAGGAATGATAAGGAAGGGGCTGGAGTCCAAACAGGCGTTAAGCCGCGTGGCAGAGGAAAAACTTAAGAGTGGTAGCAAGCTCACATTCGAAGAGTTCAAGGTTCTTATGGAAATGGGAAAGATCTAAGTTAGTTGGTATAAAAAGCGTCATATAGAGAATAGGTTTCAAAATTGTCATTTACAGCTAAACTCTTCTCTTGGTTGCAGAAATTTGTAGTGCTCTGTATCTCTAACCGTTTTGCTACGCGGCTATATGAATGGATTCTCTGGAACCAAGTTAAGAACGGTGTAATGCCTGGGCATATAGGTGTCATCTTAGATGGCAATCGCCGTTGGGCTCTTTCAAAGGGTTTAAACCCATGGGACGGTCATGTGGAGGGTGTTAGGAAGGCTGAGGATCTTTTAGAGTGGTGCAGAGAGATAGGAAAGATCACGACGGTGACGCTCTACGTGTTCTCCCTAGAGAATTTCCTCCGCGCTAAAGACGAGGTTCAAGGGGTCATGGGCATTGTAGAAAGTTCTGTCCAGTCTCTAATTATGGATAAGCGGGTACACAGTAATAGAATTCGGGTTAAGGTTATCGGAAGAACGGCAATGTTACCCCTCGGCCTTCAGAGAAGCATAAAGAAGCTTGAGGAAGCAACTGCAAACTACGACCAGAGCTACCTCAATCTTGCGATAGCTTATGGAGGCAGAGCTGAAATAGTCGATGCAGTTCGGCAGATAGCTCAGGATGTAAAGGGGGGGAATCTCAGTCCCACGGATCTTGATGAGAAGGTGATAGAGGAGCACCTTTACACATCTTTCCTTCCAAACCCCCACCCAGACCTTATAGTGAGAACCTCTGGAGAGGAGCGGCTTAGTAACTTTCTTCTCTGGCAGAGTGCCTACAGCGAGTTTTGCTTCCTTGATGTCCACTGGCCCAGCTTTAAGAAGTACGACCTCTTGCGGGCTATACGGGTCTATCAGCAACGCAGTAGGCGGTATGGCGGTTAGGCTGTTTTCAGGCAGAGTGCCATGCCTCTAGGAACCGCCCCACAGCTTGGCATCTTCTAAAGAGTCATCCCCCTCCACTCTTTCCAGCCTCCAACATCCTGAGAAGCTGCTTTTCAAGCCTCTCAGAGGATACATACAATCCCACCAGCGTTGTCGTTCCCCTCTGGCCCTTCCCTGAGATCTTGGTTGAAATAATTCCAACTACGTTCAGGGCCTTGATGTTCTTCCAGACTTGGGTGTGCGCCCGCGGTTTATCCCTGAATTCCTCACAGGTTGCACTGTATTCTCTTTCGATCTCGCCTATAGGTGCGTAGGCTGCATCGCTACTTTTCAGCTGCCGGGCTATAGCCAAAAGAAGTAACCTCTGATGGCGGTTTAGCAGTTTCAGATCCTCTGCCCTCAAAGTTGGGTATGTCTGCATCTGAGATGCCCTCACATGTTCGGGGAGAACCTTCATGCTGTTGGCGGTATCAGCATACTTACCTGCTAGCCATAGTAGCTCGATGGCGAACCGTGTGTCACCGTGTTCGCTGGCGAGGTCTACGGTCAACTCTAAGGCTTCTGGAAGAACTGCATCCTCCTTGAAGGCTTCCTGAACGCGGTAGGTCAAAATGTCTTTGAGCTGGTTTGGGGCGTATCTTTCCATGACCACAGTGTTGTGGCCTAGGGTGCTTAGGGTACTTTTGTCCAGAAGCTTGAAAACATCTTGACATTCAGGTTCTCGAAAGATACAGATCAAGCTCACTCTCTGAGGTGCGTCCAGAGGTCTGTTTTCGTATAGGCGGGTTAGGCTGAAGAGAGGGTTTGCTCCTTCCTTTCTTATTAGGGCCTCCAGCTCATCAAGAGCTATGATGGTGTAAATGTTTCTTTGGTCTAGGATCTTGATGAAGTTGCCGAGGAGTTCTTGGGAGGAGTAGCCGCGGTGGGGGAAGTCCTTCTCAAAGTTCCTTATTATGATGTTTTTTAGGATGTTGAAGAAGCTTCCCTCCTCTCTGCAGTTAGTGTGGATGTACATGAAGTTGAGCTTCTTCCTTCGAGCGTACCTCTCGAAGTCTTTGCCAAATCTCTTAGAGAGAACTGTTTTCCCTGTGCCCATATGCCCCCTTATGGTGACGCGTGGCGAGGTTCTGCCCGGGCTGTCAATTATGGAGCGGAAGGTTCTAACTAGGATTCGCAATTCATCTTCGCGGTGGGGTAGCTGAGGGGGTACGTAGTCGATGGAGAGTTTGCCTTCATCTCGGAAGACTGAGAGTGCAGAAAACTCCCTCTCTACTATGGAGTGGGGCGAGATTTTTTTCCTCCAAATAGTTTCTCTTTACTATGAAATGATTATCTTTTAAAAGATAAAGATGTTTGAGATGGATAAAAGTAATTCTGGAGCCAGAAAGAAACTTCTCACCGTCATCAACCTATGAAAAGATTTCGCAACAGTCACATTTCAAAGAGTTCATCCAAAAGTATGAGTTTATGGTAACATTTTACGCAACGCCTTCAGTATGC
>DAOVDL010000108.1 GCA_030669485.1 Candidatus Bathyarchaeota archaeon | reverse complement strand
GATCGCCAAGCTGGAGGACTGCTCGGTGCAGCCCAACTACGGCATAGCCACGAGGCTTTTCGAGGAGCTCACAAAGCTGGAGCATGTCATAGTTCACAGCCTCTACACCAAAGCCGGCCTGATAGGCAGCCAGCCTCAACGCCGATATGAGCTCCGAGCCCATAGCATACGCAAATACTTCCGAACCCAGTTGGCAGCCCTAGGCGTCAACACCGATTACATTGAATACATTATGGGACATAAGGTCAGCACCTACCATGACGTGCAGATGAAGGGCATTGAGTTCCTGAGAGGTATCTATGTAGCCTCAGGCCTATCCATTAAGCCTAAGACCCGGACTGGTAAGGTAGACGCTCTCAAGGAGATCATCCGAGCTTGGGGGATGAACCTTGAGGAGATCCTGACTAGAGAAGCGTTAACGAGGCCGGACAGCACTTACATCAGCATCGAGAGCCGGGAGAACAGTCAAGTTGAAGCCTTAAGGTCAACTCTAAAGAACCTCGTGAGAAATGAGCTTCTAGATGCAGCTAAAGGTTCCTAGAAAGGGGAGACCATTGGAAAACGGTTGGTAGCCCGGGGGAGACCTTCGGGCGTTCAGACGCCTTTCGAACTCCCGTCGGCGGGTCTCCTCTCCACGTCTGGAGCCAAGGCCCGCTATGATTGACCGCTACACCACCGGGCTACATGTTAAAGAAAAGAAGAGAACATCTTATAAGTTTCACCTGAAACTAAACTGCAAACATCAGGGGAACATACGGCATGAAGTATGAGAAGTTCGCTATTTACGGGTTTGAGATGAGCTATCCCGAAGGCTGGGATGTAAAAATGAACAAGAAAACTGAACGCTATCAGGGAGCTGTATTATTCTCGTCACAAGAGGGCTTAGCCATCTCTGTTACATGGGGTTTCCCTGAATCGTTCACTAGCGGTGAGGAGGAAGACCCCAAGATCTCGGAAGGTATAGAGGAAGCACTTAATCGCCTACGTAAAAACGTCGGTGTAAAAGAACTGAAAGTGGTTGAGGAAAAAAGCCTTGAAATACAAGGCCACAAAGGAATGCTCAACGAGATGGAGATAGAAATCCAGGTTGGAGCCCTCTGGGCAAAGAAAACCGCCGAGCAGAAGGGAAGGATAGTACAATTCTATTGCCCTCAAACCGAGAGGTACTTCTCCCTCTACGGCATTCCAACTGACAAGCCCGATGAGCTTAAAGAAGCATTCAACATGCTAGTCCAATCATTCAAATGCCACTGAACTCTCCCTAGAAGGGTTTTATATTTAATCCAAACTAGATATCACTTCTATGAAGCTTCTGGTCAGAGATAAACCACTAAGAAACACGGCTACGCCTCTTGACCGCAAGGCTAGAAAAGCTGCATTGAAGATCCTTGAAGCAGGGTTGGAAGCTGCAGACCCTGCAAGATGCATCAAAGCCCATGTTAGGAGAGATGGAAGCCGCATCTCATTCGGCAGGGAAACTCTAAATCTTGAGGATTATGAGCGAATATTTGTGGTGGGCGGTGGTAAAGCCTCCGGCATAATGGCTACCGCCTTGGAAGCTATTCTTGGTGACCATATCACCGATGGTTCTGTAAATGTATTAAAGGGAACTGCAAAGAGGTTTAAGACCAGGCAAGTAGCAATAAGCGAAGCCAATCACCCCCTACCCGACGAAAACGGCGTCGAAGGAACAAAGCGTATTGTAGCATTAGCTAAAGAGGCAGGTAGGAGAGACCTTGTAGTTGCTCTCATCTCTGGAGGAGGATCAGCCCTTATGACGCTTCCGGCGGAAAACCTGCCCCTAAACGATATACAGAACTTGACAAACATGCTCCTAAGGTCTGGGGCAACCATCCGAGAGATTAACATTGTAAGGAAACATCTCTCCAAAATCAAGGGTGGACACCTAGCAGCTCATGTCTACCCCGCCGCGCTTATCACACTCATCATCTCCGATGTGACAGGGGATCCTCTGGATATGATAGCCTCAGGGCCCACGGTTCCCGACCCTACAACATACAGCCAAGCCATCCAAGTTCTCAAGAAACACAAGATTTGGAGTAAGACAGCAAAATCGATCAAAAACCACCTCTCTGCAGGTCAGAGAGGGCTGAAAGCCGAGACGCCTAAGGGGGACGACGAGGTATTCACCAGAACCCGCAACATCATAATAGGAAACAACACAGATTCATGCCTCGCAGCTCTAACTAAAGCCCAAGAACTCGGCTTCAACACGGTCTTCCTCTCCTCAAGGCTGGAGGGTGAAGCACGTCATGTCGGTACAGCTCTAGCCTCAATTGTGATGGAAGCTATCACTTCAGGGAACGCGACGCCGAGACCTGTGATAATTCTGGCGGGAGGAGAAACAACTGTAGAGGTCAGCGGGCGGGGAAAAGGTGGAAGAAACCAAGAGCTTGTTCTAAGCGCCTCAGCCAGCATAAAGGAGGGTAGAGGGGTCGCCGTAGCCTCTATTGGAACTGACGGCATAGATGGACCAACAGACGCTGCTGGGGCCATAGTTGACGGCAACACATTTCAGAGGGCATTAAAGTTAGGCGTTAACCCTGAGAAGATACTGACGGAGAATGACTCGTACAGGTTCTTCCAGAAGGTGGGAGGCCACATAATAACTGGTCCTACCTACACAAACGTGAATGACCTAACTGTCCTTGTAGCCGTTTAGGGGGAGGGGTCACTCTCTCAGAAGCTTCTTCACCGCGAGCTCTATATCCTCTCTCTTAACCGTCCTCCGCCTCGCATGTACGCAATAGTCCATCGCTTCCCGAGCAATCCGAACGCCCAGCTCCTCCAGAACCCTTCGAAGCTCATCGGCAGCAGACTCACTGACCCTGTAGGCTCCTGCCTTCTTGATCAACCTATGAAGAGGGGCAAGCGACATCTCTTTTTCACTCATTTTTTCATCAACACCAGACCTTATTATTCACATTCAAAACATATTTTCCGATTTAGCTTCTATTTCTTTCTGATTTAAATCATTTTCGCCTCTACCGAACACCTTTCCGCAAAACGAGGTTATGTAGAGCCGAAACCACATTTCAGAGCTTTTTACCCTCACTGATTAAGAAACCCTCTAACATTTCCCTTCAATGGGATCCTCGGGCAACCCAGAAAAATACATCTGCACCGGGAGACTGTTAAGTAAATGATGTGGTTCAAAAATGGTAAGAGGGAATGAGCAGTTGTTCTCATTCAGTTACCGTGATAGCTTGCGTAGGGCATTGAACCTCGCAGGCCCGACATACGATGCAGGCATCGTTGTCCACAACTACGGATTTCTTCTCTCCGCCCACATCCTGCAACTCGAATACTGCAACTGGGCAGACATCTATACATATGTTGTCTCCATTACACTTCGACGCGTCAACCTTAACTTCCACCATATCACGAAACCTCCGATAGTTCAAATCAAAATCTTTATAATAATAAAAAGGTTTCCCCAACAATGCTTTGCGATACCTGTCTTTTATCTTTCTCTTTTACCTTGCATGAATTCGTTGAACCATTCTTCCGCTTCACTGGTTGAAGCCTTTACAGGCGGCCGCTTATAGCCATATGCACAGATGCTTGTCATCGAGCCACCTACACCTCTGTCCATTGCCAACTTGGCAGCACGGATGGAATCCATTATTATCATCCCGCTGTTAGGCGCATCTACAGAAAATCAAGTGGCGGAGAATCATGCCCAAATAAGCTAAGTTCAAATCAAGCTTCTCTAACCGAAAAAAGCAATTGTAATGGTCTAATGGGATGGTGCGGGAGGAGGGATTTGAACCCTCGAACCCCTGCGAGACAG
>DAOVDL010000114.1 GCA_030669485.1 Candidatus Bathyarchaeota archaeon | reverse complement strand
CTCCTGCTCTATGCCGTTGATTATATAGTGTATATCCTCGAAGGTTCCGCCCATGCTGTTCTTTGTTCCCGCGGTTATCTCAAGGAGAAGCATGACTTTGTTCTCAACAGTGGAGAAAGCTCGGTTGATTCCATTGATTATGCGTTTGAAGCCTTCTTCCATCCCTACGCCCAGGTGGCTTCCGAGGTGAGTTACTAGGTATGGTATGTTTAGGATCTCGCAGCGGCGTAACTCGGCTGTTAGGGTGTCGATGGAGAGCTTATAGATCTCATCCCGCGGTGTTGCTAGGTTTGGGAGGTAAGGCATATGGTCTATGGGGGGATTGATTCCTGATGCAGCCAGCTTCTTAACGAAGGCTCTGGCCGCTTCTGCGGTTAGGTCTCTGGACTTCCAGCCGCGGGGATTTCGGGAGAAGATCTGGAAGGTATCGCATCCTCGCTCTTGGGCTCTGTCCACAGCCTTATCTATCGATCCGGCTATTGAGACATGGACCCCTACTTTGACCACGGTTCACCAGCCTTACTCTTGAGAATAATAGGAAGTTGCTTCGTATTCCGTCTTCTACTTCGTGGTGAATGGTCTTAAAGCTATCAGAGATATTCGGCGGATAGCTCTTTCAGATACTCACTGGCGTACTTCCCGTTTATAGCCCCTGTGAACGTTTCTCCCTTCTTCACCTTCTCCAATGCTAGATGCTCACTGGCAGCCATGCCGGCGGAGGCTCCTTCAGATGCAGCTGTGATGAGGTGTTGGTGGCAGCCTGTGATCTCGCCGCAGGCGAACACTCCTGTTTTGTTGGTCATCATCCGGTCGTTAATCGCTATGATGTTTCCAGCCGGCCCGGTCAGCCGGATTTCTGCTGCTCGTGCCAACGCTGTGTCAGGCTCTGTTCCCACGCAGATAACTATCCAGTCAGCTGGCATCTCCTTCTGCTCTCCAGTTTTGTTGTTCACAAGGACAGCTGCTTTGAGGAAGTCGTTGCCCTTCAGCTCCTTCACCTCTGTGTTATACTCTATGTTGACGCCTTCTTTCTGCAGTCTCTTGACCATTAGGGGGTATGCCCTCAGTGATTCTCTTCGATGTATCAGGGTGACATCGCTGGTTTCGCTCTTGGCTACAAGTGCACTTTTGGCTGTGGTGTTTCCGCCGCCTACTACGAGAACTTTCTTTCCGGTAAACTTCTTGCAGTCTCGCTTGGCGCAGTAGGATATACCTTTTCCCAGGAATTTATCTTCGTTTGGGAGGCTGAGATGCTGCATGGTGCTGCCTGTGGCTATGATGATGGCTTTTGCTCTGTATTGGTTTGCATCTGTAGTTACGGTTTTGTCGTCAATGTTGATGTTTAAGACTTTTTCCTTCCTCAGCTCGGCTCCTACACCGGTGGGGGGTGGGGAGGTCACCTGTTTTTCAAGGTTCTCCATGAGGGTTGCGCCGTCGCCGGGTGGGAAGCCGGGGTAGTTCATCACGGTGTATGCGATTGCGCCTTGTCCGCCTACGCCGTTGGCTTCTAGGATGAGGGTGCTCCACCCATCTGGCTTGGTGAACAGTGCTGCTGCAAGTCCTGCGGGTCCTGCCCCGATGATAATTACGTCTCTTTCTTCCATGGTTACCGATCCCCACGAAAGGTATATTTAAGCATTTGCTGATGTAAATGGCTGAGCTTGGTTATTTTCGGATGGAGTTGTTGGGTGGATGATTGAAGGTGAATAATCCCTTCGGCGCCTTTAGAGAGGAATGTGAGGCGGCGTTGAGAGCTGTTATTCTGAGGGGGCACCCTGACTTTCAGTTGCCAAGGTTTCTGTTCGCTATCCCGTCTTCATCCCGCTTCGGTGACCTCAGCTCAACAGTCTGCTTTGAGATCTCCAAGCAGTATGGAGGCAACCCTAAGGCGTTAGCTGAGAGTCTGGTTGAGGAGATCTCGGGGCGTAGGTTTAAGCTTGTTGAGAAGGTTGAGGCTCTGAACGGTTATCTGAACTTCTCGGTGGATCTTTCAAGAATTGGGAAGCTGACGGTTGAGGCTTCAGGTAGGTTGGGGGGGAGGTACGGTTTGGTTAAGGCTGGGAGGCGTATGAGGGTTATAGTTGAGCATACTAGTGCTAACCCCAGTGGCCCCCTTCACGCGGGGACTGCTAGGAACGCTATTCTGGGTGACTCTCTCAGTCGGCTTCTGCAGGGGGCGGGGCATAATGTTCGGAGACATTTCTATGTTGACGATGTGGGGAAGCAGGTGGCTATGGTTGTCTATGGGTTCAAGATTCTTGGGGAGCCGAAGATTGAGGGGAAGCCTGATGGGTGGATAGGGCTCATCTACACGGCGACCAACTGTGCCATAACCATTAGGGCGTTGCGGGAGGAGGTTGAGGCCTTGATGGGGGAGGTGGGGGATGCGGAGAAGTTGGAGAGGAGGAGTAGGCTGCTTGACGAGTATATGGCGTTAGCGGTTGAGATGAAGAGCCGTTTGGGTGAGCGGTTCTACAGGCTTACAGATGGGGTGGAGGGGGATCCTGATCCGGAGGGGAGTGTAGAGGGGATTATGAGGCTTTACGAGGGGGGGGATCTTGCCACGAGGCGGGTTGTGAGGCGGATGGTCAAGGCATGCCTTCGAGGCTTCAGGGAGACTCTGCGTAAGGCGGGGATAGGGTTTGACAGTTGGGACTGGGAGAGCGATCTAGTCTGGAGTGGAGCGGTGAAGACAGCGGTTAAGCGGTTGAGGGCAAGCCCCTACGTCTATGAGAGTGAGGGGGCTCTGACCTTTAACGTTGATATGGCGGCTGAGGGGTTGGGGGTTAAGGATAGGCTTTTCAGAAGCTTGAGGGGAGCGGAGGTGCCTCCGCTGGTTCTTGTTAGGAGTGATGGCACGACCCTTTACTCGACGAGGGATGTTGCCTACCATCTTGAGAAGTTTCGTTGGGCTGAGAGGGCTGTGAATGTTATAGGGGTGGATCAGATTCTTGCTCAGCTTCAGCTTAAGGTTGCCCTGATGGTTCTGGGTCTCAGCCAGGCTTTGGATGGGCTGGTTCACTGCTCCTATGAGCTTGTCAACCTCCCGGGCTATAAGATGTCTAGGCGGAGGGGGAGGTATGTGACGTTTGATGAGATTCTTGAGGGGGCGGTTGGTATGGCTTACAGGGAGGTTGAGAAGCGGGCTCCGGAGATGGCTGAGGGGCAGAAGAGGAGGATTGCGAGGGCTGTGGGGTTGGGGGCGGTGAAGTATGCTATGCTCAGTGTCTCCGCAGTTAAGACTGTCAACTTCACGTGGGATCGGGTTATCAACTTTGAGATGAACAGCGGCCCCTTTGTCCAGTACGCCCACGCTCGAGCCTGCAGCATATTGAGGAAGGCTGGGGGGAAGGCTGGCCGCCCCGACTATGGGCTGCTCGTGCATCCTTTGGAGAGGGGGTTGGTGTTGAGGCTTTCGCGGTTCCCTGAGGTCTTCGCTGAGGCTGCTGGGAGCCTTAAACCTGAGCTTCTGGCAGAGTATGCCAACGGCACAGCTGATGCCTTCAACGCGTTCTACAATGAGCTTCCAGTTCTCAAGGCTGAGAACGCGGGGTTGAGGGCTGCTCGCCTCGGCTTGGTGAAGACCACCCGCACAGTCTTAAGCAACGCCCTCAGTTTACTTGGCATCTCCGCCCCAACCCGGATGTAAGGTTGCTGGCTTTTAACCGGGTGGGTGAAGAGGGGGGGTGTCTCAACTTGGGACTTTTAGTGTCA
>DAOVDL010000149.1 GCA_030669485.1 Candidatus Bathyarchaeota archaeon | reverse complement strand
ACCTCGTTCACGCTGAGGGTGTGATCTCTTGAGAGAGAGGCACTGCCCGCCCCACCCGGATACGTCACAGTCATGGTTGACGGCAAATTAGCAACCCTCAACTCAAAATGCTCCAAATCCCTACCCCCAATATTGGCGAAGTAGATAGACACCCAAGTATCTGAAGACGACTCTACACTAGCAGGCTCAAAATTCGCAATCTGAATTGTTTCGGCAGTTTCCATGGGAGTGCCACCGAATGAAACGAAGAACGCAGCCGCGGCAACCACACAGATAACGACAGCAGTTAATAGAACCCTATATCTTGTTTTTCTAGGAAATCTAACCCTATGTTTCAATGCTTTCTCGCTGGGAGCTATTCCTTCACGTTCTTTCTCTAATGTTTCAGGCAAGCCCAAATTTATGCCGCTGGAGGTCACGGTGAATGGCACCCAAGAGGCTACCGCTACTTTTCCTTTTTCTCTGCAGGCGAATATCCTAAGATATTTTCTAAGCTGTCCGTCGGTTTCCTTGCATTTGAATTCGAAGGTGCTATCAACAATGTACTTGAGGCTTCGTGAGAATGTCTCTGCTTGAACTCCTGAGTGAAGTATGTATAACGCGGTTACCTTACTTTTCTTCAGGCGGGCGGAAAGCCCTTGGATAAACTTCAGGAAGCTCTCTGCCTCAACGTAGTTTAACATACTTGACATCGAGTCTAGAATGAAGACTATGCTGCCCTTGAGTTCTTCAATTTCCTTCAATATCGCAATGTTTATGCTAGGCAGATCCCTCGGGTGTATTGCCTCCTTATCTCCAACCATCCAAGAGTAACAGTCAATGAACTTGAGGTTTCCTCTTTTCTCATACTCTTCAACATTCCCCGCTATGCCCCTCATTTTTCGCCTTACATCTTCTGGCGAAGACTCTGATACAAGGTAAATGCCACTCCATCCTTTCCTTAGCCGGGAGATAAGTAACTCTTGGCAGAAAGAATCTTTCTCAATCTCAGGTGGGCCGCTTAACACTGAAATGCTGCCTTCTTCCACTCCTTCGGTCATTAATCTGTCTAGAGCTGAAGAAAGCAGCGTCGGGAACCTCCTAGGAAACAGGTTTTCCGCTTTACTGTTTAGTGAATTTTAATATAAACATTAGCTATTACCAGTCGGGTTTTGACTGACTGATTTTATGTAGGTTGTGGTCATTTCTGCTTGGTGTACTTCTTGAACAGTTCCTTTGTTCCTTGAATCAGTTCAGGATGATTTTTGAGTAGGTATTTTGCGCTCTCAACATCCTCTGGTGTTGCATCTTTCACAATTGGGCTGTCTGGCTTCTCCTTCATAAGTGAGGCCAGTGTTATTATGCGGCCGCGTTTTTCCTCAGCCTCCTGAATCTCCTCTTCTGACGGAGGGCGCCATCCTAGGTCTCTGCCATATCTATACGCAAGTTTTACGGCCTCCTCAGGGACTACGCAAAGTTCCCTTGCGATCTCCTCAACCGTGGGAGCTCTTAAGAGTTCGAGTTTCAGTTTCTTGATAGCTTCCGTTGTTGTTCCACTTTCAACATCGAGCAGATGCTTATGTTTAGCGAGGGCATACCAGCTTGACCATTTCTTGCTCTCTCCATCCCTCCTCGGGATGCAGATAATCTTCTTTTCATCCTCTAACTCATTCAAAACGTTCTGCAACTTTTTCTGGCTCATTATCTTAGGGGAGATAAGTTTCACTAAACTAGCTCGTGATAACGGTCCCTCCTCTAAGACCTTCTTCACGGCTTGTTCATAGATGGAATTCTCAGACAATGAGATGCATACCACATAGTTTCTAAAGAAGATCTGTATATAAAATTAGCTAACATTTCTGGGAAAAACACGTTTTCTCTTCCGGTATAGCCCCTTTTAACGTTATATGTTGACTCTCTGAATAGCCTGTATCGGTGTTTCACCCTTCTAGTGGCTTGTTCCCACTGTGTACGATTTGGTTCCCACCGTTGTCTATTGCGCTCCGTAGCTAGTTCTATATCAAGTGAACTTCGTTGGGAAAGGTAGTATTTCCTAGGAGCCGGGCTTTCTGGGCAGTGGCTATGCTGTTTCTATTGATGGCCAGTGTAACTCTTATCTCCGTTCCTTCGGTTAGCGCCCAGCCTGAGCATTGGTGGGATGATGGTTACTATTATCGAAGTCAGGTGGAGGTTACGGCGGGGTCTGCTCTGCCTACAGGGTACCCTGTGAAGCTTCCGATGGATACTGCCGCCTTGGTTGGAAGTGGGGATATGCAGGCTGACGGTGACGATCTCCGTGTCATCTACTTGGATAGCTTCAACAATAGCATTGAGTTGGATCGTCACCTCATCGACATGAACACCGCCAAAACTGAGGTGTGGTTCCAAATCTACGCCGAGATCCCTGCTGGCGACTTCGACGACTGGTACTATGTATACTATAAGAACCCCTCAGCTGTCGACCCGCCGGCAGACTGGAACAAGGTCTTTACTCCTCCGAATGATGCTAATGTAAAGTTGCTCTTTCATTTTGAGGATGGCTCAGGCTCCCGCGTAACTGACACCTCGGGAAACGGTAACAATGGATGGATCACGGGGACCCCATCGTGGACCGAGGGGCGGTTTGGGAAGGGCCTAGAGTTCAACGGTCTCACTAACTACATTCTCATCTTCGATCATAACAGCCTAGACATAACCAGCGCCATAACCATTGAGGCTTACATCAACCCTGACAGCATTAGTAACCACATGGTCATCATTTTCAAGCAGAGCTCTAAAAAAGACGGCGTCTACAGTCTATGTGTCACCAAAGATGGGAAGCTCCAGTTCACCATCTTAAGCGGATTCAAACTTAAGACCGTTAAAGGCAAAACAACCATCACCCCAAATGTCTGGCAGCATGTGGCAGGGACCTTCGACGGCTCCACCATGCGTGTCTACCTCAACGGCCAGCTCGACGGCTCCCGCAACTACAGCGGCAACATAGACACCTCAAATGAAGATGTGGCCTTGGGCTCCAATCCTGGCGCCTTCTTCTTCGACGGAGTCATGGACGGGGCGCGCCTGTCCAACGTTGCTAGAGCTTCCTTCCCTTACGCTGAAGTCACCGACGACCCCTCAGCCGTCTTCTCTGGGCCTCCAGTTCCCATCCCTGAGATACCCATAGGCCCTAT
>DAOVDL010000126.1 GCA_030669485.1 Candidatus Bathyarchaeota archaeon | reverse complement strand
TCAAATATTCCTCAATCAGGGATAACCTTGACTGGTTGAACTATCAGCTCCTACCTCTACAAGATGTATTCGCTGATGATTATGGTTTGAGTTTCCTTGACCTCTGGTATCTTACGAATCTTGAGGAAAACCAAATCAGTTAATTTTTTGTTAGATTCAACTTCAACTTTAAGCAGAATGTCGCAGAAACCCCAGCTCAAGGCAGCCTCCCTAATTCCTTTGATCTTCATCAGTTTCTGCAAAAGTTTACTCTCATTTCCGGGCTCAACCTTTATAGCCACATACGCTGTCACCATCTTCAATCCCTCAATCCACATGGTTAGGGGTCTTATGAAATAAATTTTTTCCCATTAACAATGGGCTGATTAAACAGTTGGGAAGATATGTGTGGAGCTCAACGGTGAATCTTCTGTATTGCAAACCAAAACCGTCAGCCTTTAGCTAGGCTTTTCCTGTCAATGTGATGCATTTTTATCCGCTAACTCGACTGCATCATTAACTTCAGTCTTAATATATTTCCGAGAAGTTATAATCTCCGCTGCCTGTATGGAGGAGCTTATTAAGATTATAAGCAATCCACAAGCGAATACAATAACCACTACCGAACCCATTTGGGAGGGGTATACAAAATTCAGGAAGAGTAGTAATGAATCTACTATAAAAATAACTATTGCGAGTTGCATGAAGAAAATAGACGTTTTTAGTAGATTGCCCCGATATAAAAGTGAGTCAATTTGTGTTTTCAGGCGTTTTATTTCATCTGTTTTATTTTCGTTTGACAGATGCTCGATATCGTGAAGGATGTGTCGGATCCGATCGTGAACTCGGGCATACCGGCCATTCAACGAGAAATTCATGATGCCGATGGCAGTTATCAACACAACGGGAACCAAAGCGGCTTGCAATAGATTAAGTGCATCCATTTTTCTATTTCCTCTGGCTGGAGAGCCAGATTGATGTGGTTGTCACTTATAAACCTTTAAAAAATGTGGGCTTGAACCTAAGGTAAGATTTTTGAGGGGTCTTGGGCAGATGGATCCTTAGCTAGCTAAACTGTTTTCACCCCGACTTTGGCATGCAGTGTAATTGCTACAGTATTCTATACAATGGAGCCATCCTGAGGAAAGGCTTATCTATTTTTTTAGAAGCTAACCGTAGCTAGATGTTATCTTTGCATTCAAGGAAGGTGGAGTGAGGGGCGGTTAAGGATGACTGTTAAGATAGCAGTTGCCAACCAGAAGGGTGGGGTCGGGAAGACAGATCTCTGTGTAAATTTAGCTTACTGCTTATCCAGGTTGAACCGTAAGGTTCTGTTGTTGGATATAGATCCGCAGGCCAATTCTACTGACTATCTGACCTCCGTGAACCCGAAGCTTACCGTTCGTGACCTCTTGATGGGTGATGATGTTACGCTTGAGGATGTGGTTTTGAAGACAGACTTCGAGAACATGTACCTTATCCCTTCGGAGACGGGTCTAAGTGTGGCTCAGGTTCAACTTGCTAATGAAGTGAATATGCAGTTCAGGTTGAAGCGTAAGTTGAAGACGTTGGGGGCGGATTATGATTACCTCTTCATAGATACCCCTCCCTCCCTAGGCCTTCTAACAGTTAACGCCCTCACGGTGTCCGATCAGGTTTTGATACCTATTCAGACCCATTACTTCGCCATGGACGGTGTTGCGAAGCTGTTGGATACGGTGAATACGATAAAGGAGGATCTTAACCCTGCCCTCAGAATTGGCGGGGTGGTTCTAACCATGTATGACCGGCGGACCTCGCTCTCAAAGGAGGTTGAGGAGAAGGTTAGGACTGCCTTCCGTGGAAAAGTCTTCACGACAATGATTCCCACTAATGTGAAGCTTGCTGAGTCCCCCAGTTACCATAAGCCTATTTTGGAGTATTCCCCTAGCAGTACGGGGGCTAAGGCATATATGGTTCTTGCAGAGGAGTTCTTATCATGAGCGGCAGATTAGGAGACAACCCCTTAGCTCGAAAGAAGAAGACGGGGGCACATGTGGTTCGGGTTATGTATAAGCGGGTTAAGGGCGGGGGGAGGAAGGCTTCAAAGCCTAAGCTGAAGGTTAAGCCTAAAGCCAAACCGGTGAAGAAAAAGGTGAAGGTCTCCAAGAAGAGAGGAAAAAGGTAAGCCTTACATAAGTTATGACGGTTCCTTAGGATGATTCTCCATCCAGTTAGGCTAAGCTCCTCGAAGTAGAGGTATGCTCTGCATCTCAGGTGAACGGGTCAGCTTGGTTGGAGGTTTTACGGTAATCTCGCTTCCCTTCTCTATTATTGAGGGGATGGATGATAGGTAGAATTCCAGTTCGTGGGCGACCTCGTCCCAGCTTCTCTGGGCTATAGCCTTAAGCCCCCTCTTCTGAACCTTATGGGGTAAGCTACTATCCCTCTCCCAGAAGTATTCCTCAACAAGGATGTTGAGGCAGTCACTGCAGACGGGGAGAAGTGCATCGGTTATGTATGCAGCAGGCTTACTCACCGGCGTCTTACAGCGGAAACAGGTCTCATGAGGCATTCTTGCTTCCTCCTCTAACAACCTAGAGGTTCAAGCCAACCCACATAAAAATCCTTCCATGCTAACCTTTTTCAATGTCAGATTTCACTGTCGGAGGAAACAGAACATCTGCCCGCCACATGAATAGTTAAGAAGGATAACATTTATGTTGCAGCATTTCGCGTATAACTATTAAAGCTAAGTGGCTATATGTTAATGGTGAGTTAGAATGTTGCCTAGAGAAGTGCCACCGCTAAATGAGCGGCAGTGGAAGTTCGTTGAAAAATGTTTAAGCAATCCCCCATCTGAGCTGGCGCAGCAACGTCTTAAAGAGGCAATCAAAAACGCTGAAAACATAAAGTTCTCTAGGTAACCTTATGCCTTCTGAGAAGAGGCGAATTAAATTCACCGTTTATAAGTTATCTCCAAGTTTTTCAACTGGTAGCTTCGATTGTGGCAGTGAACCGTACAACACATTTATCATATCTGAAGCTTTAGACTATCAGAAGAGAAACCTTGGCGTCACTTACGTATTTCTCCATAAGGAAACTCTTGTTGGCTATGTTACGATAAGTATGGGAAGCCTCAATAAACAAAAGTTACCGGATGACCCTGTTGGAAGGAAGCCACGGTACATCCCCGCCCTCTTTCTAGGCAGATTAGCTCGCGATAATAAGTACACAGGGTTAAGTGTTGGGGATCAGCTGCTTGACTGGGTTCTAACGAAAGCTAAGAAACTCTCCAACCAACTAGGCTGCCTTTTGGTCTTACTTGAATCAGAGGAAAGGGCAAGGAGCACATATGATAGAAGCGGGTTTATTTTAATTCCGCCTAGCAGGCGCGACCCAAGAAACATCATGTTCTTTGACTTGGGAGAAAACAAGTAACCCATGCTTTCCACAAAAAATCTTGATCAGTTGGCTTGTTGGAAAAACAAACATACCGTTGATCACCGTGAAAAATCATGGTGAGATTTTAGGTGTTGTGTGCCGTTACAGCGCGGACATTGCCTCCTCTGAAGGCCCTGCA
>DAOVDL010000016.1 GCA_030669485.1 Candidatus Bathyarchaeota archaeon | reverse complement strand
GGCAGGGGAACCATCCCTCCATCTCCCTCTGGAAGGCTTCAAGCCTCTGACCGTCGAGAGTGGGACCCACCACATTATTCAAGATGTCTCGAAGATCTTCCACCCGGTTCAGGGCGGTTCGGATGAGACTCTTCATCCCCTCCCCAGCGTAGACCTCATGGGTCCAGAGGGTTCGAGGGTTGATGTTGAAGGAGGGGAAGATGTCTAGAAGCTCTTGAGCGTAATGTTTAGCCCAGCTCTCACAGTGACCGTGGGGACATGGCACTTGGTAGAGCGGTTTACCAAGGTACTCGGTGTGACGGGTGAACTCCGGGGGGGTTCCAGAAGGAAAGCTTTTGAGCGAGTCAAAGTCGTCTACGAAGAAGAGGAACTTGGTCTCCCTTCCACGCTCTCGGAGAAGCTGCTGTAAGACGTTGCAGTAGATGAGTTCCCTGCCCACTCCAACATGGATGGGGCCGCTGGGCGTCTTGGCGGTGCTGAAAACCAACCTATCATCCCCGCGTCCACTTAGATCCTCCACCACCGCGTCTATCCAGTGAGCCTCCCGACGTTTAACCTCCTCACTCTCAACCAAAGCCTCGATGTCCCACCTTCAAACTAGATATGTACACGGATTGATAGATAAGAGGATGCCCCAGATTTAATTTTCCATGGCGGCAATGGTGAAGGAAAAACGCTGAATTTAGACGTATTGCCTGAATAGGTGTGAGTGCTTTCTTTGAAGCAGGGTATCAAGTTCACTTCTCAGCTTCAGGTCAAGTTCTCTCTGTCCCCCCGAGATGAGGCTTGTGGGATTTGGGTAATGCATTACAGGTCCCTGTGCAACTATTGAACTCGTCACTCTGCTGGGGGAAACTGGTTCGGTTTGCATGATCTGTCTGAGAAGTCCGTTGACATCTCTCTCGCTTTGCAGGGCGTTCACCGCCTTCTTCACCTGTTGTGGAGAAAGCGGCCTTAACCCGAATGGATGGGTAGAACTTACCTTTCTAAGGAACTCATTCTCCTTGACTCTGTCCCTAACCCCGAAACCCACGGATTCATATGGATTCAACCTGAACTCCTTAACCTGCCACATGTCGGAGCCGTGTAAGACGATCAGGTCATAGTAGCCCTTCGAATCTCTCCCAACCAGAACCCTCCACCCCTTAGGGTCTGCACTGTACCGTTTCAACAGCTCCTTCTTAACCTCATCCGCAGGCATCAATTCCCGTCAACCTCACTCTACACTGAGATATGTTTCGCGATCCTTTAAGTTTTCGAAGAAGCTATCTGTGTAGGGCACGGTTCGTGAAGCAACCTCTGTCAGGCAGATCGTGGGCACACCCTTCTAGAGCTCCTCGATGTGGTAAAGCTGGGATATATGCCAAGACCGTATGCTTCAGCCAAGGTTCTTTAAGCTTAAATGGGGATGCAACATTTATGCATATTCGGGTTCTGAGAGTTGGGCCCGTCGTCTAGAGGCCTAAGCCATTAAGCTTGGGCTGGAAAGTCAGGACCAGGGCGCCGTTGGCGGAGAAGATCAGCGTAAGCCTGCGGAGCCGGAATTCAGGGGTTCAAATCCCCTCGGGCCCGCCATAACTCAAAGGTTCAACAGCCGTCGGTTTAAGACTAGGGCTTTGTTAAAGGAACGAGAGGCTATGTCTGTCATAACTTTGATCTAGCTTATTTGGAGTTACTTCCATAAGTCGATGTTTGATGGAGATAGGTGTTTAAATAGAAAGTTATATTTTATGTATTGTTGATGACATTGTCTGGTAGCAATGATACTGAAAATATAAGAATTGGACTATCGAAGAGGGAAAGCTGGCTCCTATCCTCACTAGCGGAAGATAGGAAAAACATCTTTACCCTGCATGACATCAGGACAAAACTGGGATGCTCTTATGTCAATGCAATGAAAATAGCCAATAGGCTAGTAAAGAAGAAGTGGGTCATTCTCTTAAGCAGAGGGAAATACCTTCTAGTTCCCCTAAGTGCTGGGGTTGAAAGCAAATATACAGAGCATGAATTTGTCATAGCTTCAAATCTAGTCAATCCCTACTACATTGGGTATTGGAGTGCGTTAAACCATTATGGATTCACCGAACAGACCCCTTTCACAGTATTCGTGGTCACTACTAAAAGGCTTAAGAATAGGAAGATTCTGGATGTTGACTATAGATTTGTTACGGTGACCTGTAAGAAGTTCTTTGGTTTCACTAAGGTTGCTGTTGCCAATTCTATGACAAATATTTCAGACAAGGAGAAAACTATTGCTGACGCTCTAGACCATCCCGAATACTGCGGTGGAATAGCAGAGGTAACCAAATGTTTATGGAACGCTAGGAATGGAATATCGTTCGATAAAATCGTAGACATCTCCCTGAAAATGAGAAACACTGCTATCCTCAAGAGGCTGGGGTATTTATCGGAAATCCTTGAAATAAAGCTTCTCGAAGGGGAAGCTTCCAAAATTAGCTCCAACCTTGGAGAAGGTTTTTCACCATTAGACCCTATGGCAAGTAAGGAGGGAAAACACTACACTAAATGGAATTTACGGCTAAACGTCCCTAAAGAGTCGCTTTTAGAGTGGAGAAGGGGCTATTGATAACTGCTGATGAAACCAGAAGGCTGGCTAGAGAAGCTGGTCTTGCCGCTGGAGTGCTGGAGAAGGATTACGCGGTCACATGGTTGTTGTACGGTATCTATCACAGGGATTCAAAACTCCGAAACCTACTGATTTTCAAAGGAGGCACAGCAATAAGGAAGGTCTACTTTCCGGAGATGTGGAGACTGTCTGAGGACCTTGATTTTACCATCATCAATAGAAAGGGACCTGAGGCCGTAAGAGCGGGATTCGATGAAGTTTTCAACTTTCTTGCCTCTGCGAGCGGCATCACATTTTCGTTGCAAGATTTCAATTCTGGAATGTGGTCAATCTTTGCCAATGTCCAGTATGTGGGACCCCTAGGAGCTAAGAACAGGATTGCACACGACATAACCCTGAAGGAAAAACTGGTAGAGGAACCTGAATGGAGAATTATAAACCCCGAGTATCCAGACCTAGAGAAGTTCAGGGTTAAGGTCTACTCTCTCACCGAGGTTTTAGTGGAGAAGATTAGAAGCATAATCCAGAGAGGCAAGACAAGGGACTACTATGATGTCTGGAGACTGTTGAAGGAGAAACCATTTGACAAAAGGAAAATCCAAGAACTCCTAGTAAAGAAGTGCAAAATGACCGGTGTGGAATATCAACCAGAACTAATATTTGACCACAAAAGGCTGGACGAAGCTGAAAAATACTGGAAATATGCGTTAGGATACCTGACTAGGGATTTGCCTGAATTCAACAAAGTTATTTCAGAATTAAGAAGTACACTCGATTTTCTATAACAAGTGTGGACTTAAGTACCATTCACATACCCTGTCTCTTCTGAAGTTAAGCTTTCAGTTCTACTAGAACATTTTCAGCCTCAATTTTCAGACGTAATAGTGATATAACATGTTCCCAATCTTTCATGGTTCAAGAAAGGGGTGTTGATATGATTATTCTATTCTGCGGTCCTCCAGCGTCTGGTAAATCAACCATAGTTGAAAGGTTCGTGGAGAAACTGCAGGATTACAGGCTAATCAATTCCGATGAGTTCAAAAGAAAAACCTATAGGCACATGTTTATTGAAACTGAAAGATGGACGGGTAAAGTTAGATACCTAATCTTAAACGGAACTTTCTATAAGAAAGAGTGGAGGAACAGGATCAGAGAGATCGCTGAGGAAAAGGGTGAGAAGATTCTCACAGTTTATGTGACATGTTCTCTGGAAACATGTTTGAGGAGGAACAGGCTGAGAAAAGGACATATAGCGGAAAAAGCCGTTGGCATTATCTACAGCCAGATCGAGAAACCTGAAAAAGCAAACCTCTCCCTCAACACAGACCTTCTAAATGTTGACGAAGCCGTTAGAATGTTAACCTCCCTCATCCATAGAGGCTGAGCTTTCTAAAAGCAGCCAAAATGGGTCTCTAGTTTTACACATCTCTCTAGCCAGCTCTGATTTATCGTTCGTTTTATCTGTTGAATGCACGCATTCTTAATGTAATGGTAGAACCTTCTATGAAAATCAAATACGCTGAGATTGGAATTTGCAGTCTTTCTTGTAAACTTTGTCCTACGTATCACATAGAGGGTAAAAGCAAGTGTGGAGGATGCAAAAGTAATTATAGAATGACAGTTGGCTGCCCATTCATTACTTGTGCAATAAAGAGAAAAGGGGTAGAGTTTTGCTGGGATTGCGAAGAAAATGAAAACTGCGAGAAGTGGAAAAATCATAGAAAATTTAGCAAGCATCTCGACACATTCGTATGCTATCAAAAACTTGAGGACAATATTTCATCTATTATTAAGAATGGGGTCAATAAGTTTGAAAAAGTACAGGAAACAAGAGAGAAATTACTTAAAGAGATGCTTCAAGGATTTAATGAAGGCCGCTCAAAAAACTATTACTGCATAGCAGCAACTATTTTAGAAATTGATGAGCTGGATAAAGCATTAAGGGAAGCAAAGAAAAAGTCAAATGGATTAGATATAAAAGAAAAATCCAAGGTTCTGCGCTCTATGTTAGATACGGTTGCTAAGAGAAAGAACTACCGTCTAAAGCTGAGAAAAGCTTGCTAGACTGTAGACATTTTAGTAGCTCACAATTTTGGTGATGGCAAGCCTTCTACATGGGCTTAGAATATTTTACACTAGCTACTATTCATGGAGTAAAGGTAATAAATCGTTACCATGTTTGTCTTGTTTGACGTTGATCAGCTTCGAGAAGGGTGAGCGAATTGCGAAGATATCCATTGGTATATTCGCCTCAATCGGGGCAGTGGAATTAATTTTCGGGGTTCTATCTGGCAGTATCGCTTTAACAGCGGATAGTGTACATACATTTACCGATGCGCTAGTTTCCTCTATTACTTTGTTTGGGTTAAGAGCATCTCGACGCTCGCCTAGTGAAATGTTCCATTTTGGGTATCATAAATTTGAAACGTTTTCTGCTGCTGCATCTGCTGTAATAATGATTGTTGTAGGCATATTCATTATTTATAGATCTTATGTTGGGCTTATAATGCCTGAACCCTTAACAGCCCATTTCCCCGCTATGGGTACAGCATTATGTGCGTCGATAGTTTTCTTGTTGTTAGGGCTCAGTAAAAGGAAGACTGCAAAGAAGATCAACTCGAAATCCCTCGGTTTTGATGCATTCAACACCTTGAAGAGTTCGGCTGCATCATTCTCAGCCTTTCTAGGCATCAGTCTTTCATATGTAGGTTTTTTCCAAATAGATGCTATCGCAGGTATAGTTATCAGCGGTTTCATCTTCGTAGTTGCATATATAACGATAAAGGAATCTTCGCTAATCCTGTTAGATGCATGTGCCTGCAACATTGATACTATAGAAACGGTCAAACGATTGGTGGAGGAAGTGGAAGGCGTAAAAAAAGCAGATGATATTAGGTTGCGTAGTGCAGGGCCATTCATTACAGGCGACGTAATAATAAAAGTCGATGGAAAAGTAACTGTCACTGAGCTTGAAGATATCATCGCTAAAATTAAAGAATCACTCAGAAGCCAAATGCCGAACCTTCTGAGTCTGGTGATTCAAGCGGAACCATTCAGGGAGAAGGGATAGAAGTTGGTGCCTCGGGCTGGGTAGACAAAGCTACCATAAATTTCATTCGCACCCTTGAAATACGTTGCTTGGGATTTAATTTTTCGCGATCTTTGAATTAAATTTCTACTGCATCATTCAGTATCAGATTCAGAACAGCAACAGCGAAATGTTTCAGGCTCTTCCTACGCCGCTTACCTTTCACTTCGATATGTATCTGCTTATCGCTCTTTCAGCAGATAGGTTCCTGTACTTCTTTATGCAGAAATGTGGGGAAGATCTGCCCTATGTCAGCCGTCCACCTAGGTCTTCCCAAAGCAGCTTCTCGAAACAGAGCAAGGTTTCAGTCTTGTGGACGAAGGAGAGAGTTCTCACCTTTAGAATAGCATCCTCAACTTCCTTGGTTTCCCCTTCAAGAGCCATAACTATGTCAAAGGCTCCGTAAACAAAATCCACCTTACTTATCCCCTTAGCAGTCTCAAGAATGTCGGAGAGAGCACTTCCGAACTCCTTCTCTTTGCCAGGTTCCAACTCGATAAGTACATAAGCGCGTCTTGTCGTGTTCATAATTTTTTTACAGAGCCTACAATCTATTTATAGATTGCTATACCTAAAGAGATATTCTTCACTCTGCGTAAGCTCAACAGCCTCAAACAGCTCTCTCAAAGAAAGCAATGCTCAATTACAGAGTTCATGTAGACATTTTTCAATTAAGGTTAGCCTGCTTTCAGCTACGTTGGCTTAAGAGATTTTTTATACTATTTTTTCAGGTTGCGAGAACCGTTGAGCATTGTGTCTTAATGTGTTATTGAGACATCTTAGAATAGCCATGTTATGGCAGTCACGAACCACTTTCTCTGCGGCTTCGTATATCTTATTTCTGTTGCCATTCTTAGATATTAGCAATCCAGCCTTCTCAAGCTCCGTTAGCATCTTACCAATACGTCTTGACTCGTCTGGATTTGCTGCGAATTGATGTGCCGTAAACTCTTTGCCTAAAGGCAGCTTTGAGTATAACATTCCCAGTTCGTAGGCGGTAATAGCGCCCATAAACTAATAGTTGGATACAAAATCATTTAAATGTCTTCTTTTCCCGCAATCATGAAATATGATACTGGGGATTCTGTTTTTCACAATATTCAGTGGAGGGCTATCAAAAAACATCAGAAGTCAAGATGCTCAGGGTAAGTCCCCGAGCTTGCCTCCAGACTGCAGCCTAGTTGTTCCCTCGTGGAAGGCACTCGTATTGGTCACCGATCCTTTCCATAAAATTAATATAATGTAGTTGAATAGTACCATCAAGTTCGGCTGCAAGCAAGATGGAGCTATACCTTACATCTTTCTTGCAGTGGGCTAAACTTGGGAAGGAAAAGATTCCGTGAAAAAAGCTGTTAAAAATATTTTTGCGCCAGCTTAATTGTGAAGGAGCGAGAATTTTTGAAAATATCTGAACTAAACGTAGGTATGAAATCTGTGAGCGCTACAGGTAAGATCCTTGAGGTATCCGAGCCGCGTGAGGTTATGTCTAGGTTCAGCAACCGGCTTAACCGTGTGGCCACTGCTGTACTCTCAGATGACAGCGGAAAGATAGACCTAACTCTGTGGAACGACCAGATAGACATGGTGAAACCTGAAGACACCGCCACAGTTGAGAACGGCTATGTAACCGAGTTCCGTGAAGTTAAGCAACTTAACGTAGGCAGGTATGGCACCCTCAAGGTTGAGAAGTAAACAAGTTACGGAAGGGAGAGAAAGTTGGGTTACGAGACAGGAACGGGTTTCCGCAGCGGTGGCTTCAAGCCATGTCCCGTTGAGCAGGGGAAGGAGTATGATGTGGAGATCACGGAGACCAGTCGCCGCGGCGAGGGTATAGCCCGAATTCAGGGCTTCGTGATATTTGTTCCTGAAACCAAGCCTGGAGACAAGGTGAAGATCAGGATAGCGAGGATAAGCAACAGATGCGCTAACGGCGAAGTAGTTAAAGAGGGAACCCCACAGCCGACTGAAGAGTAGAAGGATCCTCCCCTTACCGGGGAAGAATCTTCTGGATTAGACAGTTCTCATAACCTAGAAGACCCAACAGCTCAGATTTCCACTTCTCTGCCCAACTCCATCTGGCGGGCCTTTTTCAACACTTGGAGAGCCACTGCCATGTCCTGCACAGCGTTACCTACGGATTTAAAGTAAGTAATCTCACCATCCCCCTCCCGGCCCGGCCTGAGCCCAGTAGCGACTTCACCAAGTTCAGCGTGGATGTCGTCCTCGGTGATGAAGCCCTTCCGTAGGGGGATGATGATGTCACCCGCTTCAGCCAGACAGGCTTTCCGAGAATCCACCACGATTTTGTCAGCCCTTTTGATGGTAACCTCATCCACTTCTTGCATCTGGGGAGTAAAAGCGCCGATAGCGTTGATATGACTTCCAGAACGCAGATCGTTGCCGTCAAAAACCGGGATGGAGGCGGTGGTTGCGGTGCAAATGACATCAGCCTCTCGAACCGCTTCGACAGGAGACGAGGCCACATGCAGGTCTTGGGGGATATGTCCCTTGCCTCGCATCTCCTCCACATATACCTCGACCTTTTCCCGAGTGCGCGCGAACACCAATGCTCGCTTAATGTCCCTGACCTCACACACGGCCAACAGCTGGGTTCTAGCCTGAGCTCCCGCTCCGAACACAGCAGCAACCTCTGCATCTTTGCGGGCTAGAAGTTCCGTGGCCACTCCAGAAGCTGCTCCCGTCCTAAGTGCTGTGAGGTATGCACCGTCAATAATTGCCACAGGGCAGCCCGTCGTGGCGTCCATGGCTATTATGATGGCGGAGATAGTGGGTATGCCTTTGCCGAGGTTACGGGGGAACACGGAGACAACCTTCACTCCCAGAGCGTCACTTTCGGAGAGGTAGGCTGGCATAAAGAGGGTGTTGCCCCCATGGGGCTCCACGGGAAGCTGGATACGTAGCGGCACTACAGCCTTGCCAGTTGAGAGTTGGGCTAAAGCGGCTTTGACCACTGCGATAGCTTCGGCCATCGGCGCGGCCTTTTCAACGTCATCAGCTGAAAGCATCAACACCTTCATAATACAACCTTCATAACCTCTCTCATCTTCCATGTTGCCCTTATAACCAGTACTTGAAGTAGGTATAGGATGCCGATATCTTTATATTGGTTTCAACTAGTGTATAGCTGGAGTTAATCTTTCAGGAAGAGTCAGAGTAATTACGTTTTTTATTGTTTTTACCAGTGTTTTTCTTGTAAGGTTAGATTCCAAGAAATAAAATGTGGTGAAATAGTATGGGATTTGAACGCAGAGAGAGGAAGATGTATCCGGC
>DAOVDL010000111.1 GCA_030669485.1 Candidatus Bathyarchaeota archaeon | reverse complement strand
GTATTTCCCTTCTCACTCTGAAGTTGGCTTATGAGTGCATATCGATCGTTCTTTCCACGGTTGGCGGTGAGCATACCCTCCATTGCAAGAATGTAACCTTGATTCCATCTTGCATTACTAAGCTTTCCCTTTATCTCTTTTAGAGTTCTATCAGCTTGAGCGAAATCTCTGCTAATATTCAGTTGATGGAACTTAGTCACCAGAAGTTTAGGTATGGGCATCAAAATCTCCTCGCAGGTTTCTTGATTGCACCGGGTGCATCCTCTATGCCATTCTCCGATATCTTGAAGAGACACTCGTCCCCCTCGGGCAGTGAGGGGCTAACTACAAGTCTGGCAATTCTCACCCTAGGTTGCCCCCCAGCCTTCCTGAGGAAGAACCTCGTATGACTTGTATGAGCTAGGATATGGCCCCCAACAGGAATAACCATGTCTGATAGGAAGGAGTCTGGTCTAGCCATAACTTGGTTAGTCACCACAGCTACAGCGTTAAAGGCTCTGGCAGTCCTTATGAGTCTATGAAGATGTCTCTCAAGCTTCTGCTGCCTCTCCGCCAACATCTCTCTCCCTATGTACTCGCTTCTGAAGTGGGCTACCAGAGAATCCATTATTATGAGCCTGATGCCATGCTCCTTGAACTGGGTGTCGGCGTTTTCTAGAAGATACATCTGGTGATCTGCGGTTAGAGCCTCGGCATATATCACTCTGCTTAACACCTTATTTGGGTCGAGGTTGTACCGTTTAGCTATCTGGACTATGCGCTCCGGACGGAAGGTGTTCTCCGTGTCTATGTAGAGTGCTCCGCCGTCTAGGCCACCTTGCTCCTTCCCCAGTTGGGCATTAACACAGAGTTGGTGGCATAGCTGAGATTTTCCGGTTCCGAACTCTCCGTAGATCTCGGTTATGGACTGTGATTCAAGGCCGTCTCCAAGCATCGTATCCAGTTCAGAGCTTCCGGTAGTAACTTTCTCAACGGTTTCCCTTATCTTCAGGTACTCATCGCCCCTCATGAAGGGGACGGAGATGAGGCATTTTCGAGCCTCAGTTACGATGTCGTAGGCTGTCTTGTCTCCTAAGGTTTGAGTGAGTTCCTTCGTGCTGGCGGTGGCGAGGGATTCAACAGTGTTGTAGCCGAGTTTCTTCAGCTTCTCCGTGGTCGCAGGGCCTATGCCTGGGATGTCCTCTATAGCCTTGTAAGTGCTCTCTTCCTTTTTGTCTTCCTCGCTAGACAAGTGAAACTTCCCCTATAGAGAATATTGTTGGCAGTTTAATATCGTTTAAGGGTGCTGAATAGTTTCTGCCCTCTACTAATATTTAATTCTGTGAGTTCAGTGAATGTATTCGCCGCCAAAATAATAGGGGGTTCATTAAAAATAAGGAGTTTGGGGACTCCAGATCTCTTACTTCACAGCTATGGTTGTGCAGGAGGCATTATTAAATACTTTGCTACAGACGCTTCCTAGAACTGTCTTCTTGAATAGCCCCAGACCGCGACTTCCCATGACTATCAAATCTATTTTGTTCCTTTTAGCTGCGTTAAGGATGCTGGCCGTAGCATCCCCTTGAACGCAGATAGGATCAGCCGCTTTCACTCCTGCTTCCTTTACTCTAGCTAGTCCATCACCAAGGAATTGATCTCTCTCGCAGACCATTGCAAAGTAGTTTGAGGGCGGTATTTTCTCCATCTTTGCGTACTTCTCAAATTCCTTAGGCATCTTCAGACGTTCCTGCACATGAATCAAATATATGGTGGCGTTCCACATTTTGCCTAGGTTCACTGCCAGCTCGAGAGCCTTCTTCGAATGATCTGAGCCATCCAGCGCAACGAGAATTCTATTCACAGATATAGGTACCATCCTCTTACTCAAGAATAATCAACCCACATAGGATATGAACCCATTATGTATTTAAATAATGTTGTTATGGGCGTGCACAATTCTTTTCTATTTTCCTGTTTCAGAGTTATAGAAGATAGTCTGTCTCTTCATAATTCTTATATTTCTGTGCACTTAGTGGGATATGGGAGTTCACATGGGCGATATTGAAAAAATGTTTAACCCGAAGTCTGTAGCCCTGATAGGGGCAACTGAACGGGAGGGGGCAGTAGGACAGATCATAATGGAAAACTTACTCTTGGGGAAAGACCAGAGGACAGCATACCCAGTTAACCCAAATAAGGAAAAAATAATGGGATTGAAATGCTACCCAAGCATCACCAAGGTTCCCAAATCCGTAGACTTGGCCATAATAGCAACTCCTGCTAAAACTGTCCCCTCTATTGTCGAAGAGTGCGAAAAAGCAAGTGTGGAAGGAATAACGGTCATTTCGGCGGGTTTTAAGGAAATAGGAGATGAGGGGAAGAAACTAGAGGAAGAAATAAAGACTAAACAAAAAAAATATGCATTCAGATTACTTGGCCCTAACTGTGTCGGTTTTATCAGACCTCACATAAAACTGAACACGTCATTCCTGAGGCAGAATCCTGAACCCGGACAGATAGCTTTTATTGCTCAAAGCGGAGCGCTAGGGTCCGCTATGCTTGACTGGGCTGTAAGTTCTCACATAGGGTTTAGTATGTTCGTGTCGCTCGGATCGATGTTGGACATAGATTTCGGAGACCTGATAAATTACCTCGGAGAAGATCCATACACAAGAAGCATAATCATCTATATGGAAAGTGTCGGAAATGCCAGAGAATTTTTAAGCGCTGCGAGAGGGTTTGCACGAACTAAGCCCATAATAATCATCAAACCAGGGAAATATGCGGAAAGCGCTAAGGCGGCGCTATCACACACGGGTGCGATGGCTGGTGATTATGAAGTATATGCCGCTGCATTCAAGAGGGTTGGAATTGTCCGTGTAAATGAACTTGAAGATCTGTTCAACTGTGCAAGTGTCCTTGATTCAAGATATCTTCCACTTGGATCTCGTATAGCAGTAGTAACAAATGCTGGGGGACCTGCCGTTGTTTTAGCTGACGAGATGATGGAGCAAGGGGGTGAACTTACCAAGCTTTCTGAAAAGACCTTGCAGACATTAAATTTGCTCCTCCCACATTATTGGAGCCATAGGAATCCAGTGGACATCCTTGGAGACGCTGATGTAAATAGGTATATCAAAGCCTTGCAGGCATGTTTAAGCGACCCAAACGTAGACGGGGCTGTCACGATATATACGCCTCAAGGGGTAGCACCTTCCACAGTATTAGCTGAAGCTGTGAGCAAAGTAGCCAATGAAAGGTACAAGCCAGTGATAACGGTATGGATGGGTGAACAGGAGGTTAGAGAAGGCCGCGATATATTTTATCGAAACAACATCCCTACCTACACCACCCCCGAGCAAGCAGTAAGGACTTACATGTACATGTACAAATACGCGAGAAACCTCGAACTGCTTTATGAAACTCCAGAAGAGCTGCTAGTTGACCGTGCCCCTGCAAAAAGCCATCTTAAGGTTTTGATCAGGAAAGCGATCAGAGCGGGGCGGAAAGTATTGACTGCAGAGGAGGCTGATAGTTTTCTGGATGTATACGGTATACCAAGGGCAAAGGGGGTTCTCGCTAAGGATGTTGATGAGGCAATCAGGGCAGCATCCACATTGGGATACCCAGTAGTTTTAAAGATAGTGTCGCCCGGCATTATCCATAAAACCGATGTGGGCGGCGTAGTAACTGGCATAAAATCGGAGAAAGAATTGAAGGAAAAATTCACGGCGTTAATTGATAGAATTCACGTAGAATGTCCCGAAGCCAAAATCGAAGGTATGTATG
>DAOVDL010000096.1 GCA_030669485.1 Candidatus Bathyarchaeota archaeon | reverse complement strand
GCTTCAGGGTTTCTATCAAGCTGCAGCCCTCCTCATAGCAATATCAGGGTCTGTTATTGCATTTAACCAGGCGGGAACAACTGTGGCGAAGATTAGAGGAAGAACCGTTACAGCGAATATTCCGATCACCGTGGCAAAGCTTATGTATATGGGTATTGTGCACCCGGTGGGGAAGAAAGCCCAGCCCAACATCGCTTGGGAAAACACTCCGGCATTGAAATAGACATCGTAAATGATGCCTATGATCACACCTAAGGAGGCGGCAGAAATCCCAAGTATTACGCCCTCGATCAAACGGATCTCAATGATGTCGAGGGTTGTGAAGCCAGATGTTTTAAGTAGACCTACCTCGAAGCGGGATTCCCGTCCAACTATTGTAGCTTGGCTGAAGCATATGAGCGAGATGGCGGCAAGCAGCACCACCCAGATTGTGGTTATGAAGCCTCCCCTAGAGCCGTAAGCCATTTTATAGCCCCGATATAATGTGTCCTGTGTGAGTGTCCTTAAATTTGGTACATTTGAAAGTTCTGTGGCAACGTTGTCTACAGGTACTTCAGGGTCGACATATATCGCTGCATCAGTTACATATCCGTCGGGTATCCTGAAAAGCTGACGTGCAGCATCTATCGTCGTAATTATCAGGTCTGCTGTGTAGATGCTGGATTCATCGGAAAAAATGCCAACAATCGTATATCTGTTCGACTCAATCGATTCGCTTATGAGGATCATGTAGTCGCCCACCTCAACACCTAATTGTTTTGCGAGGAGTGGACCAATAACAGCATTTTGACCACCTGCATCCTCATTCGTGAGGAACCTACCTTCCCCTATACAACCTGCAATAACGGGAGGGATGTTGGTTTCGGAAAGATCTAACCCTATAGCAGTATAAATGGTGACACCTATGCCAACATAACCCCAAATCCTAGGCACAACCTCCACTACACCATCAATACCCCTAAAATCCTCAATGAACGATTCGGGTAAAAGCAAAATTCGCCCTCCTTTAAGGTACTCAACGGTTATATCCGGGCTCAACTTCACACTTAATTCTGCCTCCCTCTCTAGACCATTCTGCAAAAATAGAACTGAAGACAATATTGCCACGGCTATCGTGAAAACCGTGAAAACTGTGATGGTTCTTACCTTATACTTTCGGATGCATCCTAAAGCATATTCGAGAAGGTTTCGATGTTTTATTAATGTCATTTCTCCACACGCACCGCCGTCATGTTGAATTCGGGAACTGTTTTGAAATATTCTGGATCTCTCAGCGGTGTATTGATGTAGCCTGTTGCAGGGTAGATATAGTCATGACCGTTCGGCATATCGTAGAGCGGGGTACAGAAAAGTTCAAGCAATGGATTCCTCGTTGCCTTGTAGTTTCCTCCAGCAGTTATGCTCGGTAAACCGACAATTCTACGTATCTCATACTCACCCTCTGGTTTCGTATACTCTATATTACTCCAAACTTGTTCACTCACCGCGCATGCCGCTAAGACAGAGACCAACATGATCAAGGTGATTACAGGTACAACGAAGATGCCTATTCTCTTTAAAGGCGTTGATAAAGTTGAGAAGCGAGTCGCTATGGATGAAAGAATAGGTGCAATGAAGATGCTTGCCTTTTTTAAAGATACGAGAATTCTTCTCTTCATGTCAACTCACCTCGGTATTATAATAACATATCTGTATGTTCCCTCGAAGCCGTGGGAGGTTATTTCAACAACGTTGGTGGTAGCTCCCTGGACAAGTGATACAAAGCAGCATGATGCTACGGCAGCCTCAATTATGCCCACATCTTCAACATAGTCAACACCTAAACTTATTCCGTTGAAGCACATTTCCCACTCACCCTTCTTTTCAACCGAGATCACTTGAGTTGTCAGGATCATGATGGACTGCCCGCCCGCGAAAGGTGCATCGAAAGTGTCAACAATTGTTTCCCCTTTGTGTATCGAGAAAGTCTTTGGGGATACGTATGTGTTTTCATCAATCCAACCTTCAGGCAACTCTTCCTCTTGAAGGGGATTGAAGTATGGATGCGCAGATAGGAATACGGTAACTATGCCTGCCAGACCGATAACTGCCACTAATGCAAGTACGATAAGAAGCTTGAAAGGATCAATTGTAAACCATTTAGGCAATTTGAAGCAATCCCATGTATTTTATTATTTTTCTCGTTATTTGAAGATTTAGTTCCATCAGGCGGTCTGCATTATCTCCGTTATATGGGCTTATGTATACTTAGGCTAGCCTAAACCATCTTCTTCATCTTCTGGAGCCGAGCCCTACTCACGTGTAAGGACATCTATTCACTTGTAACATTTGAGATTTCCTTGGCAAGCTCATAATATAATCGTTCGATTTTATCGCATAGCTCACGTATTTTTTGGTTTTTGCTCAGCTTAGGGTCAGTGGCGATCGCCTTTAATAATTTGAAAAATTCGTTAGCCAGATCGCCTACTTCGCGTTCTGGTTCAGGTTCATATACGCTTACCAAGTGGTCTCCTACTACAAGTTCGCTTCCATCGATCTCGTTTAATACATACCCTTTCGCTTTAACGGTGTATCCTGCATCTCTTAGATGGGCATCAATTTTTCTTAATTTTTCCTCTTGAAGTCTATTCGATTTATCTTTAGATTTCATCCTCGTCTACCTTTTGGATATATGTGTCACCATGATCTGTAGATAACTGGTATGATAATTAAGACATTCGGAATTGAACTCGTATCCAAACATAAAAACATGTTTAAATGGGTAAGCATTCAGTTGGAAGCCGCTGCGATAAAAGAGATATAAAGATGGACAGCGAAACCATATGTAGGAAGTAGGCTTCTTTAAAATATGAGGTGAGCCTAATTTCAACCGCACCGTTAAGCAGTTCACGCATCCTAATCGGATGTACGCTGATTGCAGTCAGCCTAGCCTCCGCCATTTATGCAAGCCTTCAAATACTCCATCTTTTAGGGCAGATAGAATTGTCCTTCGGAGCATGTTTACTCACGGAAGCGGTCCATCAAACATATAGTGAGGTATACGTTGCAATGTCGGCAAGCCTAGGTGTAGCGTTAACCGGCGGGCTTGCCTTCGCCTTCCCTTCTCACACAAATTATATTGACAATCTGAGAAACTGGAGACCTCGAGATTTGAAGAAACTCTTAGCCGTTATGGTGCTAAGCGGCGGCACGGTGTATGCTGAGCATCCCTCACACAAATACTGTGTAAGGTACTACGGAAAGGACATAATGCTGCATACCATATTTTGTGACTTGGTGAAGCGTATTCAAGGGATTGAGGCTAGGCCAGCTCAGTGGAGGACCAAGGGCAGCTATCTCACTCAGGTTTACTCCAAAAACCTTGTCAACAACCTTCTCAATCTTTCCCCCTCCTACACCACTCGAAATGGTAATGGAGACCATAATCAGCTTCATGACGGCCATTACCCTGTTTCAGCAGGGTTTCTATTCGATTCCAACCAAAAGGTTATCAGGGAAAGTGTAAGGTTGGCTTCATCATCCAATGGCGGTCTCTACTGTACAGTGGAACGTAGATGCAGCGGTCATAAGTATTTTGTCAGACCGCGGTTTGCCTTCGGCTACCTCAGCCCATCCAACCTACTGGATGACTATAGACAGATTCTGGAGCAGATCGGAATAGAGACATCTCCAGTCTTTGATAAACGCTACGAGATGAAGGGATTTCTGCTCAGCAACTCATGGGACACCGTGGAGAGGTTCGCAATGATAGGGGGCTTCATCGAAGGTGTCAAGATCAACCGCGGCCGTTACAGGAGGATGGAGAGAAACAGCCTCCTCAGGGGAGTGATGTCTTTCCATCGATGCGAGAACAACGCCTTTGATACACGGGAAGATGCAGTCAAAACAATTCATGAATATATAACCAAGGCCCATCTTGCACGGCTGACGAAGAGGCTTTACCGGGAAGGATATATTGAGAGGGATGCTGCTGGCAGAACAGGTGGCTACAAATTGAGTGAAAAGACAGGTAACAGCTCC
>DAOVDL010000180.1 GCA_030669485.1 Candidatus Bathyarchaeota archaeon | reverse complement strand
TGTTGAGGTATAAGCATACCTATGACACCTTTCTGACCGTGGCGTGAAGCAAATTTGTCACCGAGCTCAGCAGTCCTAGTGCTTCTGACCTTCACTTTGACGATTTTGTTCCCCTGCGAAGTGTCTGTGACAAAGATGGTGTCTACAATACCTCGCTCGGACGGCCTCACAGTCATCGAAGTATCTCGCCGAGTTGGACCTCGGATATCAAACTCCTTGTACTCCTCAAGAAACCTAGGTGGACTGGTTCTACCGACTAGAACATCGGAACCTGATACATCTGCCTCACATCTTATGACGCCATCGGGCTCTAGAGATCGGTAGTAGTGTTCTCCTCTGAAGCCTATTGTTCCCGCCTCAGGCACCTCAAATCGGTCTCGCTCTCCTCCAAGGTACTGTTTCGTCTCAGACTCGTAGATGCGGAAGAAGACGGATTTGCCTAAACCTCGTTCAACAGAGGATTTGTTGAAGACGAGGGCATCCTCCATGTTGTAACCCTCAAAGGAGAGCACGGCTACTACGCAGTTCTGACCTGAGGGTCTCTCACTATAACCTATAAGATCCATGGGGTTCGTCTTGACTAATGGTGCCTGTGGGTAGTGAAGTATGTGGGAGCGTGAATCGGCTCTCCAACGGTAGTTGGTGGCGTAGATGCCCAGCGCCTGCTTGGCCATTGCTGCCTCGTAGGAGTTCCTCGGAGACTGATTATGCTCTGGGTATGGTACTACTGAGGCACAGATGCCTAAGATCATGTAAGGAACAATCTCCAGGTGGGTGTGTTCCGAGGTTAGCTCCTCTGGAGCCATAGCTACGTAGACATTCTCCTCCTCATCTGCGTCAAGGTATTCAATAATACCATTTTGAATAAGATCGTTCCATCTGATCTCTCCGCTTCTAAGTTTCTGAAGGTCTTCTTCACGGAGCTTTGGTTCTCCATTTTCGACTAGGATAAGTGGGCGTCTTACCCTTCCAGCATCGCAGCAAATGTGAACTTCTCTGCTTACGTTAAGTTCGGGGGTGCCCTCGTTCAGTACCACGTTTATCTCAGAGCTTATTTCCCCTCGCCTTCGCATCTCTCTAATGCTCTTGACGAGTTTCACGGGATCTGTGCAATAGCCTACCCTGCCGTTGATAAAGACTCTTGTGCCGCTCTCCTTAAGCTGAGTGTCGGCTTCGGTGCAGAGTTTAAACCCATGCTTTTCAAGAATAGGCATTATGCTCTCTGGGTTTTCGGCCACGGAGATTGAGACTGTAAGTGCAATGTTCTTCACGAGACCGCAGTTGGATCCCTCAGGTGTCTCGTTGGGGCATAGTCTCCCCCAATGGGTTGAATGGAGGTCTCTGGCCTCGAAGTTGGGTTGGCTTCTGCTTAGCGGAGACTGAACCCTGCGGAGGTGGCTTAAGGTTGAGATGTAGCTGGTTCGGTCAAGAAGTTGAGTTATACCTACCTTGCCTCTTCCCCAGTTTCCAGTGGCTAAGGCATGCTGTATACGCTCTGTTATTATTCCAGGTCTTATCGCAGCGTTTATGGCTCCTATGGCGCCAACTCGCTTCAGACTTGTACGTTCAAGTTGGTACTTCATATCTCTGCAGAGGTTCCTAAGGGTAACCCTAAAGAGATCAGATAGAAGCTCCCCAGCTAGCTTAAGCCTCTTGTTTGCATAGTGATCCTTGTCATCTGTCTCCCGTAACCCTAACTTAAGTTCTATAATTCGGTTAACTATCTCCGATAGGAAATGTGCCTTCTCAAGCCTACTCTCGGAGGTGCGTCCTAGATGTGGGAGAAAGTTCCTGTCGATAACTGACTCTGCTTTTCTTATACGATACTCTTCGATATGACCGAAGGCTATTCTGTTCCCGATGTAGAGTAATGCCTCCTGAGTCTTGAAGACATCTTCAGACCTCTCAAAGGATGCCTCAAGCTGGTCTTGGAACTCTGCCTTCGAAGACACAGCATCAACAATCTCTTTATCTGCCTCTACACCCAAAGCCTTCATCAGGATGACGAAGGGGCTGTCCACTATAACCCCTGGTATGGATACGTATATGGAACCATCAGTCTTCGTTTTAACCTCTATTCTGGCTCGGAACCCTACAGTGGTGGAGAAGACCTTCGCCTTATAGGTAGTTGTGGTTGCAGTTTCATCCTGATCGACCATTATGCGGTTGGGAGCAAGATCCTCTAAGGCAACGACAACTCTCTCAGAACCATTAATAGTATAGTAGCCGCCAGGATCCTTAGGATCCTCGCCAACGGAAATCAAATCTTCAGCGCTCATCTCTGAGAGGCGACATTTTTCCGATTTGACCATTATTGGAATATCGCCAATGTAGACATAGTCAAGGGAGGAACTTCTTTTTCCATCTTTTTCAATCCACATCTCCAAGTAAACTGGTCCCGCATAGGACATGTTTCTTATTCTTGCTTCCATAGGGTAGATCTCATGATCTGAACCATCCACCTCAACGATGCGAGGTCTGCCGACTTCTATTTTTCCGAACTTTATCCGGTACTTAGACTCGGCTTCT